>NZ_LZKH01000149.1:0-35831 GCF_001672745.1 Mycobacterium sp. E1386 | reverse complement strand
GAATCGCAAATCTTTTTCCGCGGTTATACCCGCGGCCACACCGCTGATGCGTCGACGCCGTCGGGGGCGTCGCCCACGTTCTCTACCAGGCGCGATAGCCGGCGACGGCCGCTGATCCGCAGCGCCGGCCGGCCGCCGCGGGTGCCGATCAATGTGGGCGACGCCCCCGACGGCGTCGACGCATCAGCGGTGTGGCCGCGGGTATAACCGCGGAAAAAGATTTGCGATTCCGGCGGCCGGTTTGCGCAGTCGCGCCTCAGGGTGCGAAATTGTCAGGTGCCCGAGGGCGAAGGAACGCTGGCGTATCTGAATTTCCGCGGAATTTTTGACGCCGGCCTGTCATTCTTCTGCGGGGTGGCCTCGCAGGGGGGCCGCGATCAAGGATGGAGCGTAAGCGTAGTTGGCCGACCCGAATCTCAAGGACCGCGAGAGCGGCCGGGCTGGGAGCCGTAGGCGACTCGTCATCGTCGAGTCGCCGACCAAAGCGCGCAAATTGGCCGGTTACCTGGGCTCCAACTACATCGTCGAATCCTCGCGCGGGCACATCCGCGACCTGCCCCGCGCCGCGGCCGACGTGCCGGCGAAATACAAGTCGGAGCCGTGGGCCCGCCTTGGTGTCAACGTGGACCACGACTTCGAGCCGCTCTACATCATCAGCCCCGAGAAGAAGAGCACCGTCAGCGAGCTGAAGGGCCTGCTGAAGGGCGTCGACGAGCTTTACCTGGCCACGGATGGTGACCGCGAGGGCGAAGCCATCGCCTGGCACCTGCTGGAAACCCTGAAGCCGAACATCCCGGTCAAGCGGATGGTGTTCCACGAGATCACCGAGCCGGCCATCCTGGAGGCCGCCGAGAACCCCCGTGACCTGGACATCGACCTGGTCGACGCGCAGGAAACCCGCCGCATCCTGGACCGGCTGTACGGCTACGAGGTCAGCCCGGTGCTGTGGAAGAAGGTCGCACCCAAGCTGTCGGCGGGGCGGGTGCAGTCGGTGGCCACGCGCATCATCGTGCAGCGGGAACGCGACCGGATGGCGTTCCGCAGCGCCTCCTACTGGGACATCCTGGCCCGTCTGGACGCCAGCGTGTCCGACCCGCAGGCCGCACCACCGACCTTCACCGCCCGGCTGACCAGCGTCGACGGCCTGCGCGTTGCCACCGGCCGCGATTTCGACTCGCTGGGCCAGCTGCGCAAGGCCGACGAGGTCACCGTGCTGGACGAGGCGCGGGCGACCGAGCTGGCCAGCGGGCTGCAGGGCGCCCAGCTGTCGGTCGCCTCGGTGGAGGAGAAGCCCTACACCCGCCGGCCCTATGCGCCGTTCATGACGTCGACTCTGCAGCAGGAGGCCGGCCGCAAGCTGCGGTTCTCCTCGGAGCGCACCATGAGCATCGCCCAGCGGCTCTACGAGAACGGCTACATCACCTATATGCGTACCGACTCGACGACGCTGTCGCAGTCGGCCATCAACGCCGCGCGCACGCAGGCGCGTCAGCTCTACGGCGAGGAGTACGTCTCGCCGTCGCCGCGCCAGTACACCCGCAAGGTGAAGAACGCGCAGGAGGCGCACGAGGCCATCCGGCCCGCCGGCGAGACCTTCGCCACGCCGGACGCGGTGCGCCGCGAGCTCGACGGCGACGAATTCCGGCTCTACGAGCTGATCTGGCAGCGCACCGTGGCCTCGCAGATGGCCGACGCGCGCGGCACGACGCTGAGCCTGCGGATCAACGGGCAATCCGGAGAAAGGCAAGTGGTGTTCTCCGCGAGCGGGCGGACCATCACGTTCGCCGGCTTCTTGAAGGCCTACGTGGAGACCGTCGACGAATTGGCCGGCGGCGAGGCCGACGACGCCGAGAGCCGGCTCCCGCAGTTGACGCAGGGCCAGCGGCTGGACGCCATCGAGCTGACGCCCGACGGGCACGCCACCAACCCGCCGGCGCGCTATACCGAGGCGTCGCTGGTGAAGGCGCTCGAGGAGCTGGGCATCGGCCGCCCGTCGACGTACTCGTCGATCATCAAGACCATCCAGGACCGCGGCTATGTGCACAAGAAGGGCAGCGCGCTGGTGCCCTCGTGGGTGGCGTTCGCCGTAATCGGTTTGCTGGAGCGGCATTTCGGCCGGCTGGTCGATTACGGGTTCACCGCCGCGATGGAAGACGAGCTCGACGCGATCGCCTCGGGGCAGGAGCGGCGCACCGACTGGCTCAACCGCTTCTACTTCGGGGGCGACCACGGGGTGGCCGATTCGGTCGCGCGTTCCGGCGGCCTGAAGAAGCTCGTCGGCGTCAACCTGGAAGGCATCGACGCCCGAGAAGTCAACTCCATCAAGTTATTCGACGACGAGCAGGGTCGCCCCGTGTACGTCCGGGTGGGCAAGAACGGGCCTTATCTGGAACGCATGGTGACCAACGACGAGGGTGAGCTCGGGCCGCAGCGCGCCAACCTCAACGACTCGCTGACGCCGGACGAGCTGACGCTGGAGGTGGCCGAGCAGCTGTTCGCCACACCGCAGGAGGGACGCACGTTGGGCGTCGACCCGGAGACGGGTCACGAGATCGTCGCCAAGGACGGCCGGTACGGCCCCTACGTCACCGAGATCCTGCCGCCGCCACCGGAAGACGACGAAGGCGGCGCCCCCGCCAAGAAGGGGAAGAAGCCCACCGGGCCCAAGCCGCGCACCGGCTCGCTGCTGCGCAGCATGGACCTGCAGACCGTCACCCTCGAGGACGCGCTGAAGCTGCTGTCGCTGCCCCGGGTGGTGGGCGTGGACCCGCAGACCGGTGAGGAGATCACCGCGCAGAACGGCCGCTACGGCCCATATCTCAAGCGCGGCACCGACTCTCGTTCACTGGCCACCGAGGACCAGATCTTCGAGATCACGCTCGACGAGGCGCTGAAGATCTACGCCGAGCCCAAACGCCGCGGCAGGCAGGCCGCGGCCGCGCCGCCGTTGCGGGAGCTGGGCGCCGACCCGGCGACCGGCAAGCCGATGGTGATCAAGGACGGCCGATTCGGTCCCTACGTCACCGACGGCGAGACGAACGCGAGCCTGCGCAAGGGCGACGACGTCCTGTCGATCACCGACGAACGCGCCGCCGAACTGCTGGCCGACCGGCGGGCGCGGGGTCCGGTCAAGCGACCCGCGAAGAAGGCCGCCCGCAAGAAGGCCCCGGCCAAGAAGGCCGCCAAGCGCAGCAGCTAGCCCGGTCTAGTAGCCCGGGCCGATCGACTCGCTGTGCACGTCCTCGCGGACGGGTCGCACTGGCTGGGAGTCCGTGGTTCCGGCCAGCTTGACCGGCCGGGCCAGCTGAGTGGGGGCGGTGCGGCCCCGCAGCTCGACGACCTCGCCCACGTCCCAGCACAACGCCTCCGCATCCAGCGCGCCGCTGACGGCGATCGCCGACGCCAGCACGTGGCCGGACTCGAGTTTGGCCAGCTCGGTCAGCCGGGCGGCCTCATTCACCGGGTCGCCGATCACGGTGTACTCGAAGCGGGCCTGCGCGCCGATGTGCCCGGCGATCGCCCTGCCCGCCGAGACACCGATCCCGAACTCCGCCGCCCCGATCACCGGGAGCAGCTCGTCGTGCAACTCGCGCGCCGCGGCGAGCGCTCCGCCCGACGCGTCGGGGTGTTCGATCGGCGCGCCGAAGATGGCCAGGGCGGCGTCGCCCTGGAACTTGTTGACGAAACCGCCGTGCCGGCCCACGGTTTCAACCACTACGCGGAAGAACTCGTTGAGCAGGTGGACCACCTCGGCGGGCGGGCGGGTCGCGGCGAGCTTGGTCGAGCCGACCAGGTCGACGAACAGCACCGCGACGTGGCGCTCCTGACCGCCGAGCTCGGTGCCGCGCTCCAGGGCGCGGCGGGCGACGTCTTCACCGACGTAGCGGCCGAACAGGTCGCGCAGCCGCTGCCGCTCGGACAGGTCACGCACCATGTCGTTGAAGCCGGCCTGCAGCAGGCCCAGCTCACTGGCGTCGTAGATCTGCATGTGCGCGTTGTAGTTTCCGCGCTGCACCTCCGACAGCGCCCAGCGCAGCTGGCGCAGCGGGTCGGCGATCGACATGGCGACCAGCAGGGTGCTGACGAAGCCGATGCCCAACGCGGCCAGCGCCAGCAACAGGATGGGGGTGAACAGCTTCTCGGGCGTGGCGTGCAGCAGGGACGCCTTGTCCGCCATCACCGCCAGCACAATGGCCAGCACCGGGACGGCGGTGGACAGCATCCATGTGAGGATCTGCCGCAGGATGACGCCGGGCGCCTGGACGTTCTCGGGGACGCCGCTGCGCAGGGCGGCCACGGCCACCGGCCGCAGCACCCGCTCGGACTGCAGGTAGCCGATGATCGCGGTCGCGGCGGCGCCGAGCCCGGTGGCCACGGCGACGACGGGCGCGGCGAACCGGGCCACCGACCAGCTGGCGATGATGAACACCACGCCGCCGATGCACCAGGCCGCCATGCTGATGAGCGTGCGATAGAAGGGCATCCGCAGGGCGCGGCTACGCGCCAGCTCGGTGGCGGCGGGGTCGGCCTCGGCGAGCAGGTTGTCGCGGCGCTGCCAGCGGAAGACCGGCATCAGCAGCTTCAGGTTGACCATCCAGCCGGCCAGGAACAACACCACCAGCGCGATCGCGAAGACCGCCAGATTCAGGACCGGCAGATCCTGCAACTGGATGCGATCCTCGGGCGGCAGCGCGTAGCGCAGGAAGCCCAGCACGAAGAGGGCGCCGATGATGTCGGCCTGCAGCATGCTCAGCGAGAACAACGGCCACGGGGTACGCACCACCCACCGGACGAATGCGCTGATCCGCCCGGGCAGTGCTGCCGCTGTTGCCACGAACCCACCGTATCGGTCAGCAGGGACTTGTCGGAAACTTACAACGATCTCGGCGGGCCCCCATCCGGTCCGAAAAGAGCCCAAATGTAACGGGATTGTCCCAATACGGTGGCTGATCGGTATCTGTCGGCGGTGGTGGCTACTGTTACCGGTGATGTCCGGGGTGTTTACGCGGCTGGTAGGCCAGGACGTGGTGACGGCCGAGCTGCTCGCCGCCGCCAGGGCGGCCCGCGGTGATCTGGTTCACAGCGATGCGGGCGCCGGGACTATGACACATGCATGGCTGATCACGGGCCCTCCCGGGTCGGGGCGCTCGGTCGCGGCGCTGTGCTTCGCCGCCGCGCTGCAGTGCACCTCCGATGGGGAACCGGGGTGCGGCCAATGCCGGGCGTGCACGACGACCATGGCCGGCACCCACTCCGACGTGCGCCGGGTGATCCCCGAAGGGCTGTCCATCGGGGTGGACGAGATGCGCGCCATCGTGCAGATCGCGTCGCGGCGTCCGGCCACCGGGCACCGGCAGATCGTGGTGATCGAGGACGCCGACCGGCTCACCGAGGGTGCCGCCAACGCGCTGCTCAAGGTCGTCGAGGAGCCGCCGCCCTCGACCGTGTTCCTGCTGTGCGCGCCGTCGGTGGACCCCGAGGACATCGCCATCACGCTGCGTTCCCGCTGCCGGCACGTCGCGCTGGTCACCCCGCCGACCGAGGCGATCGCGCGCGTGCTGATCGACAGCGACGGCCTGACCCCGGACACCGCGAACTGGGCGGCGTCGGTCAGCGGCGGCCACGTGGGCCGGGCGCGGCGACTGGCCACCGATTCCGAGGCCCGGGAACGCCGCGAGCGGGCGCTGGCGTTGGTGCGCGACGCCGCGACGCCGTCGCGGGCCTACGCCGCCGCCGAGGAGCTGGTGGCCGCCGCCGAAGCCGAGGCCGTCGTGCTCACGGCGGATCGCGCCGAGGCCGAGACCGAGGAGCTGCGGACCGCGCTCGGCGCCGGCGGCACGGGCAAGGGCACCGCCGGGGCGATGCGGGGCGCCACGGGCGCGATGAAAGACCTCGAACGGCGGCAGAAATCGCGTCAGACCCGGGCCTCGCGCGACGCGCTGGATCGGGCGCTGATCGACTTGGCGAACTATTTCCGGGACGCGCTCATGGTCTCGGCGGGCGCGGGTTCGGTGCGGCCCAATCATCCGGACATGGCCGAGCGGGTGGCGGCGCTGGCCGCCCACGCCCCGCCGCAGCGGTTGCTGCGCTGCATCGAGGCGGTGCTGGAGTGCCGCGAGGCGTTGGCCATCAACGTCAAGCCCAAGTTCGCCGTCGATGCCATGGTGGCCACCTTTGGCCAGGAACTGCGCGATTGATTTCGTCGCGCCCGCCCGCCTGCCGTAGACTCGTGCCGCCCGGCGAGAGGGTGTGCCGCCTTAGCTCAGTCGGTAGAGCGATTCACTCGTAATGAATAGGTCGGGGGTTCGATTCCCCCAGGCGGCTCCACGATTCTTCACCGGGCGCGCGGCTAGGCCGGCGCCAGGAACCCCACCGGACCAGAAGCGAGGCATAACGCCAGCGCGGTGGTGTTGGCGCGCACGGTGATCGCGTCGCCGGCGCCGGGCAGCCGGGCGAACACCCGGTTGAGTCCGGGATGCACGGGGACCTTGACGTCGGGTCCCTGCGTCATCGCCAGGGTCATCGTTCCCTCGCTGTTGGCCAGGTAATTGAGCTCGACGCTCCAGTCGGCGGGCAGCAGCGGGCCGTCCAGGACCAGGCGCGCCGGCTTGTCCGGCTGCGCGAAGTAACCGCAGTGCGGCATGGGTCCTGGCACGATGGTCCGCACCCAGGTCACCCGCGCCCTGACCAGTCGGCCCGAGCTGTCCAGCATCCGCAATTGCGTTGTGGCCGAGGCGAATTCGGGCCGGTCGTGCAGCAGGGCGAACAGGTGGCTGGCGAGGTTCTCCGGCGCCGCCACCCGCTGCAGCACCAACGGATCGACCTCCTGGTCCAGCAGCGGCGCCGTGGAGGCCGCGTGCGCGGCGGCGAGATCCGCCCGGGCGTTCTGTAGGTAGCGCTGGGCCGGGTTGTCGCGCCAGCTGGTCAGAAACGTCGCCGTCGAATACAGGCTGCTGGCCACGAACAACGCCGCCAAGACCAGCGTCACCGCGGTACGTCTGGGCGAGGCGTCCAGCCAGCGCGGCGCGGCGGGCCGGTTCGGCGCGCAGAACGCCACGGCGGCCAGCAGCGCCAACACGAAGACGAGATCCGGGAAATAGCGCAGGGTTTGGGCGAGTTCCAGCGCGGTCAGCTTCGACGACCGCATCAGGTAGATCGGCACCTGGCAGGCGACGGCGTAGCCGGCCGCGGTCAGCCACACCGGCCCGATGCGCTGCTTGCGCACGAGTGAGACCGCGACGGCGCCGCCCAGCACCAGCCAGCCGAGCGCCATCACCAGCGGCGGGGGCGTGGCCCACGGCGAGGCCGGCGCCCACCGGTCCCAGTGCCACGGCCCGCCGGCCAGCCCGGGAACGATGCCGTGCGTGATCGATCGCCCCAGCAGGTCCGCTGTCATCGCAAGGTCGGAGCTCCACCGCCCCTGGTTGACCACGGCCAGGTAGAGCGCGATCCAGCCCGCGGTGAGCGCCAGCGTCGCGACCCATAGCCGCAGCCCGGCCCGCCACACCGTCAGCAGCGCCGCCCGGTCGCCGCCGACGTGGCGCAGCAGCGATACCACCGCGAACGCGACGAACGGGATGACCGCCGCCTTCTCGAAGAACAGCAGCCCACCGAAGTAGGCCAGCGTCCCGGTTACCGCGTAGCGCTGGTTGCCCGTCCGCACCAGCAGGACGGCGTCGGCGCACACCCACGCCAGAGCCGCCAGCATCGGCAGTGAGTTGAGCGCCGCCGCCCACCACGCGAACCCCGGCACCGCCAGCGGGGTGAACAGCGCGAAGGTCAGCGGGACCAGCAGCACCGGCCGCTGGCCGAGGATGACATACAGGGCGCGCAGCAGCGCAAGTGAGGCCAGCAGCTGCAGCATTAGCAGGCTGATCGCGGGTCCGGTCCAGTCCAGCGGGGCCAGCCGGATGATGGCGCCGCCGAGCAGGAAAGCGCCCGGCATTACGTGGCCGTCGTGGTCGTCGAACAGGTACGCCGGCGACAGCAGGTTGTGGGTGCCTGCCTTCCCGATGAGGATCAGGTCGTCCCAGTAGAAGTAGCCGCCGAACGCGAGGACCGCGCGTATCGCCAGCGCAACGGCGATCAGCGCGACGGCCACGGCCACTATGTATGGTGGGCCGGTGCGCGCACTGGTTACCGGGGCAGCCGGATTCATCGGGTCGACGCTAGTCGACCGTCTACTGGCCGACGGCCACACCGTGGTGGGACTGGACAACTTCGCCACCGGCCGCGCGACCAACATCGAGCACCTGGCCGACAACCCCGCGCACGTCTTCGTCGAGGCGGACATCGTCACCGCCGACCTGCAGGCCATCCTCGACGAACACCGGCCCGAGGTGGTCTTCCACCTCGCGGCCCAGATCGACGTGCGGCACTCGGTCACCGACCCGGAGTTCGACGCCTCGGTCAACGTGATCGGCACGGTGCGCCTCGCCGAGGCGGCGCGGCGGACGGGGGTGCGCAAGGTCGTGCATACCTCGTCGGGCGGATCCATTTACGGCACCCCGCCCGTGTATCCGACCCCCGAGACCGTGCCGACCGACCCGGCCTCGCCGTACGCGGCCGGAAAGGTGGCCGGCGAGATCTACCTGAACACCTTCCGGCACCTTTACGACCTGGACTGCTCGCACATCGCCCCGGCCAACGTCTACGGACCGCGGCAGGACCCGCACGGCGAAGCCGGTGTCGTGGCGATCTTCGCCCAGGCGCTGCTGTCGGGTAAACCCACCAAGGTGTTCGGCGACGGGAGCAAGACCCGCGACTACGTGTTCGTCGACGACGTGGTGGACGCCTTCGTCAAGGCCGCCGGGGAGGCGGGCGGGGGACAGCGGTTCAACATCGGCACCGGAGTGGAAACGTCTGACCGGCAACTGCATTCGGCGGTGGCCGCGGCGGTCGGGGGGCCCGACGACCCGGAGTTTCATCCGGACCGGCTGGGCGATCTGAGGCGGTCGTGCCTCGACATCGGTTTGGCCGAACGGGTTTTGGGGTGGCGTCCGCGGGTCCGGCTCGACGACGGCGTGCGCCGCACGGTCGAGTACTTCCGCAGCGCCCAGACGGTCTAGCTGTGTTCGGGCGCCTGCGCGCCCTCGAGCGCCAGGGCGCGGGCGAGCCGGGCATAGCGCAGTTCCAGGTCCTTGAACCGCATGTACGTGCTGAGCGTGGTGAAGCAGAAGGCCATGACGAGCGCGTAGAGCATCAGGTCGGTGCCGCGGCGCACCCCGAACCACTGCGCCACGACCGTGGTGTCGTCGGGCCGCAGCACGGCATAGACACCGGCCAGCACGAAGACGATGTAGCCGACCTTGACCCAGGCCCGCGACCGCGCGTTCCGGCGCGACCGCAGCAGATAGACCAGCAGCGCGATGATCGATCCGATCAGCAGCACCTGGATCCAGTTCATCTGGGAATCCTCCCTCGCAGGAACCCGTCGAAGATGATGTTGACGCCGTTGAGAAGCGGCTGCCCCTTCGACTTGGAGTAATCGGTGTAGAGCACCTCGACCGGTTGTTCGACCACGCGCCAATGGTTTTCGGCGATCAGCATGATGAACTCGTTGGCGTGGCTCATGCCGCTCATGGTGATGTCCAGCCCGTCGGCGACCTTCTTGTTGAAGACCCGCAGCCCATTGTTGGTGTCGGTCAAGCCAAGTCGGCGGCCACGACGGCTCAGGCGCGCGGCGGTCTGCAGCACCAGCCGCTTCACGAACGGCGGCCGGGTGCCGCCGGGGGCGGCGAACCGCGTCCCGATGACCACGTCGACGTCCTCCGCGCAGAGCCGGTCCACCATCGCGGCCAGGTCCTTGACCCGATGCTGCCCGTCGCCGTCGAACGTGGCGAACACCTGCGCCCCAGGCTGTTTGCGGGCGTACTCGACGCCGGTCTGGATGGCCGCGCCCTGGCCCAGATTGATCGGATGCCGCACCAGATGAGCGCCGGCCCGCCTGGCGATCTCGCCGGTGCCGTCGGTGCTGCCGTCGTCTACGCAGACGACGTTGTCGAAGATCGAGCGCACATCGGCGACCACGTCGCCGATGACGGTGGCTTCGTTAAAGGCGGGGATGACGATCCAGGCGCCCGAGTATTTGGAGTCAGTAACCATCTAGCCCACAAGGTTAGCCAGGATCAGGCGGCCAAGCGCTCGGCGCGCGAGAGCGCCACCAGATGAACGCCGATTCCCACCAGCGGGCCGCACAATAAGCCGACCACGGTCCGGGTCTGCAACGGCAGCGGCAGCAGCAGCAGCAATCCCGAGGCGACCGTCGCGCCGACCCAGCCCAGCGAGTACGCCCGGTGCAGCGCCGCCGCTACCGCGCCGGCCCCGGTGAGCGTCAGCATGGCGATCGCCACCGCCGCCGCGGTCAACCAGGCCAGCAACGCGCCGCTGGCCTGGTACTGCGGCCCGAAGGCGACCCGCAGCAGCCACGGGCCCACCACCCCGGCGGCGATCACGCCGACCGCGCCGATACCGCCGATGATCCCCGCGGGCGCGATCAGGGCACGAACCCGGTCGCTGCGCGCGTCGACGAAATGCGCGATCAGATTCCCCTGCATGGCTGTCAGCGGCACCAGCAGCGGCGCCCGCGTCAACGTCACGGCGAGGATGATCACCCCGCCCTCGGCCCCGAGCTCGTCGCTGGTCAGCTTCAGCAACACCGGAAAACCCATCACCAGAATCGCGCTCGCGCCCGCGGCGGTGATCGAATGGGCGGTCCCGCGCAGGAAGGTCCGGGCGCCACCGGGCGTCAGCATCCGGGCGGCGGCCCGCGCCGAAGGTGATGCCACCAGCATGATCAGCCAGGCGACCGCGCCCGCGACGGTGGCCCACAGGAAGCCGACCAGGCGCCAGCCGAGCACGACGGTGGCCGCGGCGACGGTCACCCGGATGACGGCGTCGGTCACCATCAGCGCCCCGTATCCGGTCCACCGATCGGTGCCGGCCAGCATGCCCAGCAGGGTGGCGTGCACGCAGAACCCGGCCAGGCCGACGCTGAGCAGCGCCACCGACAGCCAGCGCTGCTCGACGAACACCCGCCCGCTCCACAGCGGCGCGCTGCCGGCGATCACCACGGCCGCGCCCACGCCGACCAGTGCCGCGACTCGCAGCGGATGGGTCCGCGGTTCGTCCCCGCCCGGCAAGGCCGCCGGCAGGTGGCGGCTCGAGCGGACCTCCCGGGTCGTCTCTTGAAGCAACCCGTTCGCGGCGCCGGTGACCAATCCGAATGCCCCCCAGAACACCCCGAAGACCGAAAAGCCGCCCGGCGCCAGGTCACGGGCGGCCAGGTAGATCACGGCGTAACCGCACAGGGCGGTCAGCGCCGTCGCGGCGCCGACCCGGGCCACGCTGCCGCGCGTGATCGGACCCGCGCCGGTGGAGGCTTGGGTACCGCCGACTTCGGGCATGGCCACAATTTGAAAATAGTAAGTGGCCGTGGATGCTGGTCGGCGGCGGCGACCGGGCTTCGCTATCGTGGGCGGCTGTCGGAAAGGACACCTTGGCCGCGTTGCGCATCTTCGGGATCTCGCTGTTGGTCACCGTGGCGGCCCTCATGGCGGGTTATGCCCACGGCGGCCTGAAGGACCTCTTCTTACTGCTGGTGCTGGCCACCCTCGAGGTGTCGCTGTCGTTCGACAACGCGATCATCAACGCCGCGATCCTGAAGCAGATGAGCCCCTTCTGGCGGCGGATGTTCCTGACCGTCGGGATTCTCATCGCCGTGTTCGGGATGCGGCTGGTCTTCCCGTTGCTGATCGTTTGGGCGACCGCGGGCCTCGATCCGGTCCGGGCGATGGAGTTGGCCCTACACCCCCCGCAGCACGGGGCGCTGGAATTCCCCGACGGCTCGCCCAGCTACGAAAAGCTGATCGCCGCCGCGCACCCACAGATCGCGGCGTTCGGCGGGACGTTCCTGCTGATGCTGTTCTTGGACTTCATCGTTTACGACCGAGACATCAAATGGCTCAAGTGGATTGAGGCTCCGTTCGCCCGCATCGGGCGGCTTGGGCAGGTATCGGTGGCGGTGGCCGTCGTGGCGCTGGTGCTCGTCGGGACGCGATTGACGCACTCCAGCGACGAGGGCCAGACGGTGCTCACCGCGGGACTGCTGGGCCTGGTGACCTATTTAGTGGTCAACGGTCTCAGCCGGGCGTTCCGCCCGCCGGACCTCGAGGCGGTGTCGGCCGGCACGGCGGTCGGCAAGGCCGGCTTCACGTTGTTCTTGTATCTCGAGGTCCTCGACGCCGCCTTCTCGTTCGACGGGGTAACCGGCGCCTTCGCGATCACCTCGGACCCGATCGTCATCGCGCTGGGCCTCGGACTGGTGGGGTCGATGTTCGTCCGGTCCATCACCATCTTCCTGGTGAAGCAGGATGCGCTGGACCGCTACGTGTACCTGGAGCACGGCGCGCACTGGGCGATCGGGGTGCTCGCCGTGATCATGCTGCTCTCGGTCAACCCGCACTACCAGGTCCCCGAGCCGATCACCGCGTCGGTTGGGGTGGTGTTCATCGGCGCGGCGCTGAGCTGGAGCGTGCTGCGCAATCGGCGCAACGCCAAGGCCGCGGCGGCCGCTTAGGCCTCGATCTGGCCCGCGATGCGTCGTTCGATGCCGGCCCTCGCGGGGGCCGGCAGCACGATCAGGCCATCGAGTTCCTTGCTCGCCCGCGCGTAGGCATTCTGTCGTTCATCGCGGGTGGCCGCCTCGTCCTGCGCCAGGTGCAGCAAGCTTTGGGCCCGCGCCATCCGTTGCTGTTCGTCCGCCGAGAAGTCGCTGCGACGCCGGCGAATCGCCTCGGCCTCGGCGATCTCAAAGGCGCTGATGTACTCGTGGACGGCGTCGCGGTATTCCACCAAAGCGTCCCGGTTGCCGACCAGGCTCTCGGGCGGTTCGGGCCGCAGCAAATCCGCATGCCGCTTCGCCCGATGGAACGCGATGGTCAGCGGGGCTCGCATATCGGTCATCATCGGGAAGTCCAGCAATCGCGCGATATCGACTTCATAGTCGAACCACCGGATGTCGGTACGGTCATGCGCCTCAACGAGTTTGGCGATCTCTCGCCGATCGCTTTGCGCGTTGGTCCGCGCCCGGCCCGATGCCTCAGCCACCGCGATCTTGGCCTGCTGCTTCAGCCGATACCGTTCCAGCCGGCGCTCGGCCCGACGCTCGTTCGCCGCCGCGATGGCGCGAAGGCCGCCGCCGATCGCACCGCCCAGCGGAAAAACCAGCCACCAGAAATTGGCGGCGAAATGCAACACCGGGGTCACATCGCCAGGATGCCACCGGACCTCGGCATGCGGTTACGCCACGAGCGTTACCGCACGTCAGCGGGCATCAGTGTCCGTTGGACTTGAACCGCTCGACCGAACGCTGGACCTCGGCTTCGGCTTCGGCGCGGCCGACCCAGTCGGCGGTCTTGACGAACTTCCCCGGCTCGAGCGCCTTGTACTGCTCGAAGAAGTGCTTGATCACGTCCAGTTCGAATTCGGGCACGTCGCCGATGTCCTGGATGTGGTCCCAGCGATGGTCGCCGGCCGGCACGCACAGCACCTTGTCGTCGCCCCCGGCCTCGTCGACCATCCGGAACATGCCCACGGGGCGCGCCTCGACTATCACGCCGGGGAACACCGACTGCGGCAGCAGCACCATGGCGTCCAGCGGGTCGCCATCCTCACCGAGTGTGTCCTCGATGAAGCCGTAGTCGGTGGGGTAGGCCAGCGAGGTGTAGAGGTAGCGGTCCAGACGCACCCGGCCCGTCTCGTGATCGACCTCGTACTTGTTGCGCTGGCCCTTCGGAATCTCGATGGTCACGTCGAATTGCACTGTGTGCTCCTTAGATCTGGGCTTTTCGCGGTGGTCCGTTCGCGTCGGGGATCACCCTAGTCGAGGCATTTGCGTCGGATTCGGCAGAATGGGTCCAGAGAGTCAGGAGAGCGATGGGTCCCACTCGCTGGCAAAAATCCACCCACGTGTTCGTCGGGTTGGCCGTGCTGGCGTTTGTCGCCGCCGTGGTGGCGGCGGCAACGTTTTTCACTTCGGCGGGGCACGGCGGCAACAGCTCGCACGCCCCGATACCGCCCCCGCATGCGCCGACGGTCAAGCCGGGGATGATCCCGGTCAGTGACACCGCCGAGACGCCGAGCCCGGCCGGGGTGGCCGCCGCGCTGGCGCCGATAGCGGCCGATCCGAACCTGGGCAGGTTGGGCGCCCGGGTCACCGACGCCCTGACCGGGAAAGAGCTCTGGCAGGTGGCCGGCGACATGCCGCTGGTGCCGGCGTCGACCAACAAGGTGCTCACCGCGGCCGCGGCGCTGCTGACGCTGGACCACCAGGCGCGGATCAGCACGCGGGTGGTGGCCGGCAGCCAGAACGCCCAGGGCCCCGTGGTGCTCGTCGGTGCGGGCGACCCGGTGCTGTCGGCGGCGCCGCCCGGCGTGGACACCTGGTACCGCGGATCCGCCCGGCTCAGTGACCTGGTCGAGCAGATCCGCCGCAGCGGCGTGACGCCGACCGCGGTGCAGGTGGACACCTCGGCGTTCACCGGACCGACGATGGCGCAGGGCTGGGATGCCGCCGACGTCGACAACGGCGACATCGCGCCGATCGAATCGGTGATGATCGACGCCGGGCGTATCCAGCCCAGCACCGTCAACTCCCGGCGGTCGCGGACCCCGGCGCTCGACGCCGGGCGAGAGCTGGCCAAGGCGCTGGGCCTCGATCCCGGTGCCGTGACCATCGCTACGGCGCCGTCGGGGGCACGGCAGCTGGCGGTCGTGCAGTCGGCGCCCCTGGTGCAGCGGCTGTCCGAGATGATGGACCACTCCGACAACGTGATGGCCGAGTGCATCGCCCGCGAGGTGGCGGCCGCGATCAACCGTCCGCGCAGCTTCGCCGGTGCGGCCGACGCGGTGACCAACCGGTTGAGCACCGCCCACGTCGACACCGGGGGCGTCACGCTGATGGATTCCAGCGGGCTTTCCGTCGACGACCGGCTGACCGCCAAGACCCTCGACGGCGTGCTGCAGGCCGCCGCCGGGCCCGACCAGCCGACGCTGCGGGCGCTGTTGGATCTGCTCCCGATCGCGGCCGGGAGCGGGACGCTGGCCGACCGCTTCACCGACGCGGCCTCCAATCAGGGGCCGGCCGGCTGGTTGCGCGCCAAGACGGGATCGCTGACCGCCATCAACGCCCTGGCCGGGGTGCTGACCGACCGCAGCGGACGGGTGCTCACGTTCGCCTTCATCTCCAACGCCGCCGGCCCGAACGGCCGCAACGCGATGGACGCCCTGGCCAGCCGGCTCTGGTCGTGTGGTTGCTCATGAGCGCGCCCTCCGAGCTGACCCTCGGTACCGCCGTCGACTGGCGCTTCGCCGCCACGGTCGGTCAGCGGCTGGCCCGGCCCGGTCCGCCGTCCAGTGAGTACACCCGGCGCCAGGTGATCGACGAGCTCACCAGTTCGGCCGCCAAGGCCGAACCGCCGGTGCGTGAGGTCACGGGCCTGGTCACCAACGGTGTCGTGCCCGCCGCCCGCATCGTCGACCGCCCCGAATGGATCGGCGCGGCGGCCGAGTCGATGCGGGTGATGATGAACGGGGCCGAGAAGCCGCGTGGCTTTCTGACGGGCCGCGTCACCGGCGCGCAGACGGGGGCCGTGCTGGCTTTCGTGTCGTCCGGCATCCTCGGTCAGTACGACCCGTTCGCGGCCGCGAAAGAGGGCTGCCTGCTGCTGGTGTATCCGAACGTCATCGCCGTAGAGCGGCAGTTACGGGTCGATCCCTCCGACTTCCGGTTGTGGGTCTGCCTGCACGAGGTGACCCACCGGGTGCAGTTCACCGCGAACCCGTGGCTGTCCGAGCACATGTCCCGGGCCCTGGCGCTGTTGACCCGGGACGCGGGTGACGACATCGCGCAGGTGGCGAGCCGGCTGGCGGAGTACGTCCGCACCCGCGGCAACGGGGCGCCGGACGGCAGCTCGTCGGGCATCGTGGGTCTGGTGCGTGCGATGCAGTCGGAGCCGCAGCGGCAGGCCCTCGATCAGCTGCTGGTGCTCGGCACCCTGCTGGAGGGTCACGCCGACCACGTGATGGACGCCGTGGGGCCCATGGTGGTGCCGTCGGTGACCACCATCCGCCGTCGATTCGACGAACGCCGCAACCGCAAGCAACCGCCCCTGCAGCGCCTGCTGCGCGCGCTGCTGGGGCTCGACGAGAAGCTCAACCAGTACACGCGGGGCAAGGCGTTCGTCGACCATGTGGTGGGGAGGGTCGGCATGGAGCGGTTCAACGCCATCTGGTCCGGTCCCGAGACACTGCCCCTGCCCGCCGAAATCCAGGAACCCCAGCGATGGATCGACAGGGTGCTGTAGGGCAGCTGCGCGCTGCCGTCGAGGCGTTCATCCAGACCCATGTCGCCACGGCCGAACAATGGTGCGTGGCGCTGTCCGGCGGCCCGGATTCCCTCGCGCTCACGGCGGTGGCGGCCCAGCTGCTGCCCACCACCGCCGTGATCGTCGATCACGGCCTGCAAGACGACTCCGCCGCGGTCGCCGAAACCGCCCGGGGCCAAGCCGTCACCTTGGGATGTGTTGCGGCACAGGTCGTTCGCGTGCGCGTGGGGAACGAAGGCGGCCCCGAGGCCGCCGCGCGTGCCGCCCGCTATGCGGTGTTGAGCGCGTACCACGGCGGACCGGTGTTGTTGGGCCACACGCTCGACGACCAGGCGGAGACGGTGCTGTTGGGGCTGGGCCGCGGGTCGGGCGTGCGGTCGATCGCCGGGATGCGCCCCTACGACCCACCGTGGGGTCGGCCGTTGCTGGGTGTGCGGCGCGCCACGACCCACGCCGCGTGCCGCGAACTGGGCCTGACGGCGTGGCAGGATCCGCACAACGCCGATCCCCGCTTCACCCGGACCCGGCTGCGCCTCGAGGTGCTGCCGCTGCTCGAGGATGTGCTCGGCGGCGGGGTGGCCGAGGCCCTGGCGCGCACGGCGACGGCGTTGCGCGAGGACACCGAGCTGATCGACTCGCTCGCGGCCCAGGCGCTGCCCGAGGCGAAGGTGGGCGCGGGGTTGCACACGCAGGCCCTGGCCGCGCTGCCCGTCCCGGTTCGGCGCCGGGTGATCCGCGGCTGGCTCCTGGCGGGCGGCGCAACGGGCCTGACCGACAAGCAGATCCGCGCCGTCGACGCCCTCGTCACCGCCTGGCGCGGGCAGGGCGGGGTGGCGGTCGGGTCCGCACTGCGCGACGAGCGGCTGATCGCGGGGCGGCGCGACGGGGTGCTCACCCTGTGGCGCGAACCGGTTCGATAGGCGCAATACCGGGGTCGCCGTTGGTTATTCGGCCGTTGGCGTGGCACTCTGTGGGCGTGGCCCAGATCTCCTCGGCGATCACCCCCGCCCAGCCCGTGGAGCTGTACCCGGGGGACATCAAGTCAGTGCTGCTTACCGCCGAGCAGATCCAGGCGCGAATCGCCGAACTCGGCGAGGAGATCGGCGGGCAATACCGCGACGCCATGACCGAGACCGGCCAGGATCTGCTGCTGATCACCGTGCTCAAAGGCGCCGTGATCTTCGTCACCGATCTGGCCCGGGCGATCCCGGTGCCGACCCAGTTCGAGTTCATGGCCGTCAGCTCCTACGGGACCTCCACGTCGTCTTCGGGTGTGGTGCGGATCCTCAAGGACTTGGACCGCGACATCCAGGGCCGCGACGTGCTGATCGTCGAGGATGTGGTCGATTCGGGCCTGACGCTGTCGTGGCTGCTGCGCAACCTCACCAGTCGCCATCCGCGTTCCCTGCGGGTGTGCACGCTGCTGCGCAAGCCCGATGCCAAGGGCGCCAACGTCGACATCGCGTACGTGGGCTTCGACATCCCGAACGACTTCGTCGTGGGCTACGGCCTGGACTACGACGAGCGCTACCGCGACCTGTCGTACATCGGCACCCTGGACCCGAGGGTCTACCAGCAGTAGTCGCTAGTCGCCGCCATCGCGCTAGTCCAATTCCCAAACGGCGGTCACCGAAAAGCTCACCGTCTGCTGCCCGGGTTCCAGCGGGACCATGCTCGGCATGGCCTTCGGTGGCGCGGGTGGTCCCCCGGGCGTTGGTCCCGTCGCCTCCGAGATGGACAGCACCCTGCCCAGCCGGAGCCCGGACAGCTGGGCGTACTGCTCGGCGCGGTTCTTCGCGTCGTTGAACGCCCGCGCGCGGGCATCCTTGACAAGCTGCGAGTCGTCGGCGATGGAGTAGCTGACCGACTTGATGCGGGTGGCGTCGCCGCCGGTGCCGACGATCAGGGCCAGTATCCGCGACGCGGCGTCGGGCGGGTGGATCTTGACCGTGATGGCGTTGGTCGCGCGGTAGCCCGTGATGGTCTGTGTGGCGTTGGGCCCGGGATTGCTGAACTGCGGCTGCAGCGTGACCTCGGTGGTGCTGATGTCTTTATGGTCGACGCCGGCGCCGACCAGCGCGTTGATCACCGCTTGCTGGCGGTCGTTGGTCTGGTTCATCGCGGCGGTCACGTCGGGTGCCGTGAACTCGATGCCGACGTCGGCGGTCAGGGTGTCCGGGACGCCCTGCACTTCCCCCGACCCGACGACGGTGACCTGACGGGGATTGACCCCGGGCGCGGGCGTGGAAGGCGGGGAATCGCAGGCCGACACCATCGCGGCCGCCGATCCGGCGACGGCCAAGGCGATCAGCATGCGGGCAAACCTGGGGGCTTTATTTGCGACCGGCATGCCTGGCACCCTAGCCGCTAGGGTCCCGCCAATGCTACGGGCGGGCCGCTCCGGCTGGCATCCGTTCCGAAATAGCTTGTAGTGCAAGATATTCGATCGATACTGCGCTGAGCGGCAAATCTCTTCGGCCAGCCAGGCGGCCACATATAAGTACATATATGAGTCCAAACATATTGGTTTGCAATATCTTTCATATCTAATCCAAATGTTCCAGGATCTCTTGCCAGCAAAGTGAACAGTTATCGACTCGGTAATGAATTAGCGAGCCTGAGGCTGTCTTCTCCGGACGCGCCTGACCTAACGTGGCCAGGCGCCCGGCTCCGGGCTGAAAGCTGTTGACTCGAAGGGAATTAGAGGAGGGAAAATGTCTTATCTGATGGCGCAACCCGAAATACTGGAGACGGTCGCCGGCGAGCTGCACAGCATCAACGCCGCCGTGCGGGAGGGGAGCTCGGCCGTCGCGATCCCGACGACGGGGGTGGTACCCGCGGCCGCTGATGCGGTGTCGATGCTGACCGCGGCTCAGTTCTCCTGGCACGCGAAGCTCTTCCAGGAGATCAGCGCTGAGGCCGCCGCGGTTCGCGAGCAGCTGGCGACGACGCTCGGCGTCAGCGCCGGTTCGTATGCCGCCACGGAGATGGCCAACAAGGCCGCGGTCGGTTAGGCGACGAGACATGCTGGATTTCGCGCAGTTGCCGCCGGAGGTCAACTCCGCGCTGATGTATGCGGGCCCCGGCTCGGGACCGCTGCTCGCCGCCGCGGCGGCCTGGGACGGGCTGGCCGCCGAGCTGCATTCCGCAGCATCCTCATACGGCTCCGTGCTCGCGGGCCTTAACGACGGACCATGGCAGGGGCCGGCCGCGTCGTCCATGCTGACCGCGGCCCTGCCGCAAGTGGCGTGGCTACGGGGCACAGCAGGGCGGGTGGAACATGCCGCCGCCCAGGCCGTGGCGGCAGCGGGAGCCTACGAGGCGGCGTTCGGCGAAACGGTGCCCCCGCTGACGATCGCGGCGAACCGGGCGCTGTTGATGGAGTTGCTGGCGACGAACTTCCTCGGGCAGAACACCGCGGCGATCGCGGCCACCGAGTCGCAATACGGCGAGATGTGGGCACAAGACGCTGCCGCGATGTACGGATACGCCGGCACGTCGGCCGCGGCGTCGACGTTGCCGCCGTTCGAGCCGGCGGCGCCCGCTACCAACCCGGCGGGGGTCGCCGGCCAGGCCGCTGCGGTCGCCCAAGCGGCCGGCGCCAGCGGGAGCAACAGCGCGCAGGGGCTCGACGCCGTGCCCCAAACGTTGTCGTCGCTGGCCGGGGCGACGGGCAATCCCCCTGCCAATCCGGCTTTCTCCCTCGGTGGAATCGGCCTGAACCCCGAGGGCGACGGGCTTGTCGTCGGCGGTCCGCTGGGTGACCTGTTGGAGGGTCTGACTGGGTCGCAAACCCTGGACGCGAGTACGCCCTTTGACGCGTTCATCCGATTGGTTTCACCGACCCGGCTATTCGTGACCACGTTCAGGGACATCGAAGGTCTCGCTTCCCAGGTAATGCCAAAGGCGGCCGCCAGCGCCGCCAAAGCCGCGGAAGCGGCTCTGCCCGCGGCCATTTCCGGTGCCGGTCCAGGCCTGGGCTCCATTGGTGGAGCCGTCGGCAAGGCCGCATCGATCGGTGGTTTGTCGGTGCCGGCGGTATGGACCAGCGCGGCCCCGGCGGCGCCACCGGTCACCCTGGCGCTCAACGGTCTCACCGCTGCGTCGGCTATGGAACCGGCCACGAACGCGGTTGGCGGAGTGCCGATGATGCCTGTCGGCGGGACGGGGCGGAATACGGCAGCCCATTTCGTCGCGCCGCGATACGGTTTCAAGCCCACCGTCATTGCCCAACCCCCCGCGGGAGGCTGATCCGAGCCGCACCCGCCCAGCGCGTCAGAAGGGTGGATCGTCCGGCACGGGTTTCACGGCCGGTCCGTCGGGAGTCCAGTCCGGCGGTAGTTCTTCGGGCTCTTTGGCGTCATTCACCCAGGTGCAGAAGGGGCTGGTGCTCGGTGTGCCTTTGAACGCAAAGAGCATGTCGCGCATGTGGTTACGGAATTTGCGCGCCGCGATTTCCTGCCGGCGGGCCTCCTCGAGCGCTCGCCTGGCTTCGTTGATGGGCCGCTGCACGCGGTTGTGGTTGCGCGCCGCCGATGCCCAGCACAAGAAGCAGATCGCGGCAACGAAGCGCGCGAATCACTCGGGCGCGCAGGCGGGGGCGCGGGTGGGGGGGAAGAGGTCGGAGCCGGCGGGCGATGTGCGATAGGTCCGCCCGGTGGGGGACAGCCAGATGACGGTGCCGTCGGCGAGTTGCTTATCGCGCCACCCGCCGAAGGTTTTGATTCGATGATGTTGTCGGCAGAGGCATTTGAGGTTGTCCGCGACGGTTAGCCCACCCGCAGCAGGATTGCGGTGGTTGAACGGAATGGTGTGGTCGAGGTCGCAGACAACGGCCGGGCGGCTGCACCCGGGGAAGCGGCAGGTGAGATCGCGGCACCGGACGGCCCGCTCCAGGGCGGCGGTCGGTTGATAGCGCAGGGCCTCGACCGGACTCGTCACCGGATCGGCGACGAGTAAGGATGCGGCAGCGGCCAACTGGCGCACCTGCTCGGCGTCGATGACGCCGTAGCCCTCCAGGTAGCCGGGCTCGGCGCCATCGGAATCGACGGTCCGGTCGCTGGCCACCACGTTGATGACCACCTGCGCTCCGGTTCCGGCATGGTCACTCACCCGGTAGCGGCACTCCGGTTGTCCGCAGGTGCAGGCCAGCTCGCGACCCTCGGCCAGCGCCGCAAGCGCGTCGGCCCGGCGCTGATCCAGTGTCCGCGGGTCCGAGGGGCACACCTGCTTGGCGAGCTGAGAGAGCCGCCGGTCAAAGGCGGCTGCAGCCGTGGCGGCGACCGACCCGTAGACGTCGGCCATCCCATCCGCTTTGGTGCTGATCGCGATGTGACGGTCGCTTTCGGCCGCAAGGCGGCGCTCACGGGCGGCGTCGGGGTCGGTGGCTCGCACGGCGGCGTCGACGGCGTTGATGATGCGCTGCTTCGACCAGCCGTGCCAGTTGCCGATGCGTTCGGCCAGCGACTGGTCGATCTTCGTGATCAGTTTCTCGTCGGTGACCAGATCGCTACGGCTGATGATCAAGCGCACGGTGCGCCAGTCCGTCCGGCCCGCCGCGAGCAGGGCCGCAACTTTCGGCAGCCTGGCGTCCAGAGCCTCGGCGTACGACACCAGATAGCTCGCCGCTACGGGCGAGAGGTTCATCGCGGCGGCGACCTCGGCAGCGGTCTGCTCGAAGCCGTCGATTGCCGCGTATTCCTGGGGTCGCTCGGGCCGCTCGGCAGCCGCCACCCGATGCCGCAGCAATGCCGCTACCGCGGCCAGCCGGCGGGCCACCAAGATGGATTCCTGCCGGTGCGACGACTCGATCAGCTCCACCATGGCGGCGGGATCCGGCGGCATCTCGAACATGTGTTCGATTGTATGTCCGGGTACTGACAAGCAGCGACTCAGTCGCCCGAGCCCTCCGCCGTGGGGTTCGGCATCAACACTCGCTGCCGGGTCGTGGCGCGGAACGGGTCCAGCGGCTGCCCGTCACCCAACGCCGCATGCACATCTTCGGGCGTGATCAGGCCCAGTTCGACTTGTAGCCACGTTGCGCTGAGTCCGAACGAGTGCGCGGCGCGCCTGGCCTCCTCGGCGTCGGGGAAATCGTCCGCGTTCGCGCGGCCGGCGCCCCCGTACCAGCGTCCTTTGGTGACGCCACAGGCGTCGCGCAACTGCTCGACGGTGATGTCGCGGTTCAGCGTCGCCTCGAGCAGGCGCTTCAGTCCCCAGCCTGCGGCGTTAGTGCGTGGCATCCGTCCAGAGTAACGCGGTGCCGAAAGACGGGCAAAGTATCCAGATACGCGAGTTCAAAGATCAAAAATAGAAATCAAGACCTACGACTAGACAGAGATTCATAATTTATGACATAGTCTCACGAAGCACGACGAGACACCCCAGATCCAGGCATTCCATGAGGAGAAGACACATGTCGTTCGTGACCACACAGCCGGACCTGCTGCTGGCCGCGGCGGGCCAGCTGCAGGCGATAGGTTCGGCCGTCGCCGCGGCCAACTCGACGGCCGCGTTTTCGATCACGGGAGTCGTCCCGGCGGCCGCCGACGAGGTCTCGGCGGTGACGGCGGCCAGCTTCGCCGGCTACGGCCAGCAGTATCAGGCGATCAGCGCCCAGGCCAGCATGATCCACGAGCAGTTCGTCAGCGCTCTGGGAGTAAGCGCCGATTCGTATGCGGGGGCCGAAGCCGCCAATCGGACACAGATGGCGGGCGGGCACTTGGCGCCCCCGCGTATGGCCCCTGTTGCGCCCGCCCGCCCGGCACCCGCCGCGCCCGCTCACGTTTCGCCCCCTGCGCCGCGCCGCGTGACCCCGACCGCACCCGGCCGGTCGACGCCCGGTGCCCCGTTCGGCTCGGGCCCCGCCGCGCCCGGACCCCAGGCGGCGGCGACGCCCGTCGGCGCGGGCTGGCAAGGGGGCGGCGGCTATGGCGGTGGCGACTACGGCGGCCACATGGCACCGCGGTATGGGGGCTACGCCAATGCCAACTACGGCCGCCACATGACACTGCGGCACGGCGGCTACGCCAACGCCAATTACGGCGCCCACCCGGCGGCTCCCGTCGAGCACGTCGCCCACCCGGCGCACATGGCGCCGGCCCAGCATGTCGAACGCGTGGCGCCCGCCCACCCGGCGCCCGCGGAGCACGTCGCGCGGGCCGATTTGGGTGCGGGCCAACATGTTTCGCCTTCTCAGTTGGCGCCGACGGCGCCCATCCACCGGATGCCGCTCGCGACCGCCTTGCCCGCCGAGCACGTCGCCCCAATGCACCTGCCCACCGGCATGCCCGGTGAACACGTCGTGCAGGCGCACCCGGCCCTCAAAGCTGCTGGCGGCCCGAAGCCCTTGCCGGCGCTGGCATAGCGAAACGACATAGAGAAAAGGAAGGTAGTCATGGATTTCGGTGCGATGCCCCCGGAGGTCAATTCGGGCCTGATGTACGCGGGCCCGGGCCCGGTGTCGATGCTGGCGGCGGCGACGGCGTGGGAGGGACTCGCCGCGGAGTTGCGTTCAGCCGCGACGAGCTACGGAACGGTGATCCTCGAGCTCACCGATGCCGCCTGGCAGGGCCCTTCGTCGGAAGCGATGGCGGCCGCCGCAGCCCCATACGTGGCCTGGATGCACGCCACGGCGGCGCAGGCCGAGCAGGCGGGGATGCAGGCGACCGCAGCCGCCGTCGCGCACGAGGTGGCGTTTGCGGCCACCGTGCCCCCGCCGGCGATCGCAGCCAACCGCGCCTTGCTGATGCAGCTCATCGCGACCAACTTCCTGGGCATCAACACACCGGCGATCGCGGCCACCGAGGCGCAGTACGGCGAGATGTGGGCCCAGGACGCGATGGCCATGTACGCCTACGCCGGCTCCTCTGCGGCGGCGGCCATGCTGGCGCCCATGATGGTCGCCCCGCCCACCACCAATCCCGGCGGAGTCGCGGCCAGCACCATGGCGGCGGGTGAGGCCAACATGCAAGCGACCATGGGGCTGCCGTCAACGCTCAATTCGTCCGCGTCGTCGCTGGCCAGCAGCTTCCCATCGGCGGTCAGCAGTTTTTCCGACCTGCTCGGCATGCCGTTCGGGCAGGCTGGCGGCGCCGCCATGTCGGGAGTGGCCGGGATGGCCGCGCCCACTGCGGGATTCGCGAGCGCCATGCCCGCATCCGGGGCATTTTCCCCGGCTGGGATGCCCGCACGCTTCATCCCCGCCGAACCCTTGATGACTGCACCGGAGCGGATGGCGCCGGCGCGGCTGATGCCGTCGGCGGCAATGGGGCAGGCCGCTCCGGTCGGAGGTCTTTCGGTGCCGCCGAGCTGGACCGCGGCGACCCCCGAGGCCGCCGCACCGGCCGGTGCTCCCTTGGCGGGCGCCGGCGCGGCGGCTCGGATGCTGAGACCCCCGCATAGCTCCGCGGCCCAAACGGGTGGCATGGAGATGCGGGGATTCGGCGCCACCATGCCGGCTCCCGCCAGCGTATTGCCGCGCGTGGTCGGATGACGGGAAGGAGAAAGTCTGAACGCTTCGGTAGCCGAACTTCCAACGTGACAACAACTTTCGAAGGAGACATGTAATGACAACACGATTCATGACCGACCCGCACGAAATGCGGGCGATGGCGGGCCGCTTCGAGGTGCACGCCCAGACGGTTGAGGACGAGGCTCGCAAGATGTGGGCATCCTCGATGAACATCGCCGGCTCCGGCTGGAGCGGTCAGGCGCAGGCCACCTCGTACGACACCATGGGCCAGGTCGATCAGGCATTCCGCAACATCGTCAACATGCTGCACGGCGTCCGCGACGGGCTGGTTCGCGACGCGAACAACTACGAGCAACAAGAGCAGGCGTCACAACAGATCCTGGGCAGCTAGCCCACCAACAACACAGGAGACGATCAACGATGACCATCAACTACCAGTTCGGCGATGTCGACGCCCACGGTGCCTTGATCCGCGCCCAGGCCGCGTCTCTGGAGGCCGAGCACCAGGCCATCATCCGCGATGTGCTTGCGGCCGGGGACTTCTGGGGCGGCGCCGGTTCGGTGGCCTGCCAGGAGTTCATCACCCAGTTGGGCCGCAACTTCCAGGTGATCTACGAGCAGGCCAACGCGCACGGGCAGAAGGTGCAGAGCGCCGGCAGCAACATGGCCAGCACCGACAGCGCCGTCGGCTCCAGCTGGGCCTGACGACCTAAGGAGTGACGAGGACTTTGCAGTGTCGCTCGGGGTCGGCGAGGTCGTCAAAGGCCGCGCCGACCCCGTCGAGGCCGACCTCGCCGGTGATCAGCGGGGTCGCGTCGATGTCGCCCTCGGCCAGCGCACGCAGCGAGTCGGTGAACTCCTCCGGGGTGTAGGCGAGTACGAACTGAACACTGATCTCTTTGGCAATCGCGAAGAATGGATGCACGGTGTCGGGCTGCATGCACACACCGGCCACTACCAACCGGGCGCCGGGCCGGGCCCGAAGCAACACGTCGTCGATGATCCCCGGCACTCCGACCGCCTCGAACATGACCGCGGGTTTGACCGAGTCGAACGGCGAACCCTGTGCGGCATCGAGCACCCGATGGGCGCCCATGGCGGTGGCGAGTTCGCGCCGCTTCGGCGAAAAATCCGCCGCGACAATGTCTTCGACGCCACGCGCACGAAGCGCCGCGATGATCGCGATGCCGATCGGACCGCAGCCGATGACCAGCGCCGTCTCGCCGGGCGCAATGTTGGACTTGTTGACGGCGTGCAACCCCACCGCCATAGGTTCGGTCAGGGCCGCATGTTTGAAGTCCAAGCCGTTCGGGATGGGCAGCAGGAGCGGCGCCGAGAGCAGCATTCGTTCGGCGTAGCCGCCGATTGTGCTGTTGCTGTACACGATTGGCTCCACGCCCTTGGCGGACAGCAAGACCGGAAGCGAGGTGACCAGCGTTCCCGGCGGGTGGGTTTCGGTGTCGGGTCCGGCCTCGAGCACCTCGGCGCTGAACTCGTGTCCCATGAAGACGTCGTGGTCCAGGTCGACGTGCATGCCGCCCGCACCGGCGGCCACTCGGTTGCTCATTTCCAGCACCTGCGCGCCGTGAGCGGCGAAATGCAGGTCGGACCCGCAGATCCCGCACGCCCGCACGCCGACGAGCACCTGCCCTGCCTCGGGCACGGGCTCCGGCACGTCGTCCCGGTAGACCATCCGTCCGTCTCGCAGTACCGCGGCGCGCATCAGCTTTGCCCGCCCTTCTGCTCCTCGACATGCTCGGTGATGGCTTTGACCACGGCCTCACCCGCTCGGCCGATCAACTGGTCGCGGTTGCCCTTGGCCCAGTCGTGCGACGAACGCGCCGCCTCGAGCTGGCCCTTGAAATGGGGAATCACCTTGCGCGCCATCAGGTCGTAGCAGTGGTACGTCGCCTCGGGTGATGCCCAGTCGTGGCCCAGCATCAGCAGCGTGCCGAACCCGCCTGAGCGGTCGAGCAGGTCTTCGATGTGGGCGATCGCGTCGTCGGGGGTGCCTATGCAGCAATTACCCTTGGCCGCGTAGTCCTCGACGAACTCATGCGGCGTCTGGGCGCCCTCCACGGCGTTGGCCAACGGGACGAAACCCGCGGCGCCGAAGTAGTTGGCGAAATCCTGCAACCCGTACGTGCAATCGTCGATGGCCTGCTCGCGGCTGTCCGCGATGTGCATGATGCTCAGAACACGCCAGTCGGACCGATTGGGCTCGTCCCGGCCGACTTTGGCGGCCTGCTCGCGCACCACGTCCCAGGTGGTTTCCAGAGCGGCGTAGCCGCCGGGCACGGACATCGACAGCGACAACAATGACGTGCCCAGCGTACCCGCAAGCCGCGGCCCGGACGGCGAAATCATTGCCGCCGTGGATATTTCGGGGTAGGGCCAGGTGTAGGGCCGAATATGCAACTGCGCGTCACGCAGGGTGAACCAGTCGGCATGGCGGTCTATCCGCTCGGAGGGCCCGGCGCGGAACAGCGCGAGGATCGCTTCCAGCGACTCCTGCATCATGTGTCGTTGATCGACCGGGTCGATGCCCATCATGTAGGCGTCCGAGGGCAGCGCGCCCGGGCCGGTGCCGAACATGACCCGGCCGCGGGTGAGGTGGTCGAGCAACACCCAGCGGTCGGCCACCATCAGCGGATGGTGGTAGGGCAGCGAAACCACTCCGGTGCCCAACCGGATGTGCTTCGTCCGCTCGGCCGCGGCCGCGATGAAAACTTCGGGGCAGGAAATCAGTTCGTAGCCACCGGAGTGGTGCTCGCCGAACCACGCTTCGTCGAAGCCGAGGCGATCCAGCGCGACCACGCGTTCCATGTCGTATTCCAAGGCCACCGTTGGCGATTGGCCGATCGGGTGAAACGGTGTGATGAAGACACCGAAGCGCAGGGGGGCGCTCATCGCAGCTCCAATTCGTTGAGGAAGTCCAGTAGGGCCGCGTTCACCTCGTTCGGGCGCTCCTGCTGCAGCCAGTGCCCCGCGCCGTCGATCATGACCTGACGGTAGGGGCCGGTGATCAACTGCGACGCGCGGTCGGCGCGGGTGAACGTCAACACCGGATCGGCCGTCCCACCGATAAAGAGCGCCGGCACAGTGATTTTCGCGTCGGCGAGTTCAGGGGTGGTCTCCCAGTTGCGGTCGAAGTTGCGATACCAGTTCAGGCCGCCGGTGAATCCGGTCCGGGAAAACTCGCTGATGTATTGGTCGAGCTCGTCCTGGCTGAGCCAGTCCGGCAGCCGATCCGGTTCGGGAAGGCGATCGATGAATCCCTCGGGACCGGGCGCCACCATGCGTGCCGCGGAGAGCGGGTCGCCCGACGTGCGCAGGCCGCCCAGCATCCGGCGGATCGTGCGGGCGGGATCACCGTTGAGCTCCGCGTCGGCGACGCCGGGCTCCTGGAAGTACAGGATGTAAAAGAACTTGTCGCCGAGCATCTTGCGCCACGCCTTCGTCGGCGCGACGTGCGAGCGGGGCACGGCCGGGACGCTGAGCCCGGCGACGGCCGCGACCCGATCCGGGTGCAGCAGCGGCGCATTCCACACCACGGCGGCGCCCCAGTCGTGTCCGATCCAGACGGCGCGTTCGGCGCCGACATCGTCGAGCAGGCCGACCAGGTCGGCCGTCAGCTGGTGGATGTCGTAAGCCTCGATGGCGTCCGGGCGCGAGGAGCCGCCGTAGCCGCGCTGGTCCGGTGCCAGCACGTGGTAGCCGGCCTCGGCGAGGACCGGTATCTGGTGGCGCCACGAATAGGCCAGCTCGGGAAAGCCGTGGGCCAAGATCACCACTGGCGCGCCGCGCTCTCCCGCCTCGACAACCCGCAGCCGCACACCGTTGGTCTCGACTAACCGTTCGGTTGATTTGAGCACCCTGTCACCAAAGCACACCGCCCGCGGGCTGAGAAGTATTCGCGTTTGATCGCGATTTGCATTCCAATGGCTTTGGTCCCTGGTAGATATCGCCGTGAGTGCTCACACGACCGAAAGCAGGTGAACCCGGAGATGAAGCGGCTCGACCACGTCGTCCTATGGACGGGAGATCCGCGTGCGTCGATGGATTTCTACACCAGGGTGGTTGGCTTGGGGCCGGTCCGGTTTGCCGAGTTCGAGGCCGGCGATGCGCCGTTCCCCAGCGTGCGGGTGTGTGAGGACTCGATCATCGACCTGATGCCGCATGCCGCCGCCGATGCCACCGAGTCGATGACACGGACGCGGGGCAGCGCCGGGCACCCGGTGAATCACGTTTGCCTCGCATTGTCGAAGGCCGAGTACGAGGCGCTGGATGAGCGCCTACAAGCCGAGGGAGTGGACACCAGCGCGCGGTTGGGTCGCACCTACGGCGCCCGCGGCTGGGCGCCGCAGGGGTACTACTTCACCGATCCGGACGGCAACGTGGTGGAGGCCCGCTATTACGAATGATGGGAGACCCGACAGGTCCACCCACCGAACGTCACGCTGGCGCGACGCTCGGCGTGCCCGGAGGGAACCCCCGGTCGTTATATCCACAGAATGGTGGCAACCCCCAGCACCGGCTCGGCCGGGCTGACGATGACCACTACGACAACGGTGGCGACCCGCTGCGCTCCGGCTCTGCCGGAGCTGGCGATCGCCACTAGCGGTAACCTGGACTTTTCTAGCTGCGTGTATATCGGGGAAGGACCTGGCCGGCGAGGCCGATGATTGATGAACCGAAAAAACGTTATTCGCACCATCACGGCGATTGCAGTCGTGGTGCTGCTCGGTTGGTCGTTCTTCTACTTCAGCGACGACACTCGCGGCTATAAGCCCGTTGACACGTCGGTGGCGGTGGCGCAGATCAACGGCGACAACGTCAAGAGCGCGCAGATCGACGATCGCGAGCAGCAGCTGCGGCTGACCCTGAAAAAGGGCAACGGCGACACCGACAACTCGGACAAGGTCATCACCAAGTACCCGAGCGGGTACGCCGTCGATTTGTTCAACGCGCTGAGCGCTAAAAACGCCAAGGTCAGCACGGTCGTCAACCAGGGCAGCATCCTGGGCGAGCTGCTGGTCTACGTCCTGCCGTTGCTGTTGCTGGTCGGCCTGTTCGTGATGTTCTCCCGCATGCAGGGCGGCGCCCGAATGGGCTTCGGCTTCGGCAAATCCCGCGCAAAGCTGCTCAACAAGGACATGCCCAAGACCACGTTCGCCGACGTCGCGGGCGTCGACGAGGCCGTCGAAGAGCTCTACGAGATCAAGGACTTCCTGCAGAACCCCGGCCGCTATCAGGCGCTGGGCGCCAAGATCCCCAAGGGCGTGCTGCTCTACGGCCCGCCCGGGACCGGAAAGACGCTGCTGGCCCGTGCCGTGGCCGGGGAAGCCGGAGTTCCGTTCTTCACCATCTCCGGCTCGGACTTCGTCGAGATGTTCGTCGGCGTCGGCGCGTCACGGGTTCGCGACCTGTTCGAGCAGGCCAAGCAGAACAACCCGTGCATCATCTTCGTCGACGAGATCGACGCGGTGGGACGCCAGCGCGGCGCCGGCCTCGGCGGCGGCCACGACGAGCGCGAGCAAACGCTGAACCAGTTGCTGGTCGAAATGGACGGGTTCGACCCGCGCGCCGGGGTCATCCTGATCGCGGCCACCAACCGCCCCGACATCCTCGACCCCGCGCTGTTGCGGCCCGGCCGCTTCGACCGGCAGATCCCGGTGTCCAACCCGGACCTCGCGGGCCGCCGCGCGGTGCTGGAGGTGCATTCCAAGGGCAAGCCGATCGGTCCGGACGCCGACCTGGCCGGCCTGGCCAAGCGCACCGTAGGCATGACCGGTGCGGACCTGGCCAACGTCATCAACGAGGCTGCGCTGCTGACCGCCCGGGAGAACGGCACCGTCATCACCGGCGCCGCCCTGGAGGAGGCGGTGGACCGGGTGATCGGCGGGCCGCGCCGCAAGGGCCGCATCATCAGCGAGCAGGAAAAGAAGATCACCGCCTACCACGAGGGTGGGCACACCCTGGCCGCCTGGGCGATGCCGGACATCGAACCGATCTACAAGGTAACGATCCTGGCGCGCGGGCGTACCGGGGGGCACGCGGTGGCGGTGCCCGAGGAAGACAAGGGCCTGCGGACGCGTTCGGAGATGATCGCGCAGTTGGTGTTCGCGATGGGCGGTCGTGCGGCCGAGGAGTTGGTGTTCCGGGAGCCGACGACCGGCGCGGTGTCCGACATCGAGCAGGCCACCAAGGTGGCCCGCGCGATGGTCACCGAGTTCGGCATGAGTTCCAAGCTGGGCGCGGTCAAGTACGGCACCGAGCACGGCGACCCGTTCCTGGGCCGGACGATGGGGACGCAGGCCGACTACTCGCACGAGGTCGCCCGCGACATCGACGACGAAATCCGCAAGCTCATCGAGGCGGCCCACACCGAGGCGTGGGAGATCCTCACCGAATACCGCGACGTGCTCGACACGTTGGCCGGGCAGTTACTGGAGAAGGAGACCCTGCACCGGGCCGAGCTGGAGGGCATCTTCGCCGACGTCGAAAAGCGGCCCCGGCTCACCATGTTCGACGACTTCGGTGGCCGCATCCCGTCCGACAAGCCGCCGATCAAGACGCCCGGCGAATTGGCGATCGAGCGCGGCGAGCCGTGGCCACCACCGGTTCCCGAACCGGCCTTCAAGGCGGCCATCGCGCGGGCCAGCCAAGCCGCCGCGGAAGCCGACCGAAACAACAACGGCGGCAACGGTTCTCAAGGGGCGGCGGCGCGTCCGGGCGTGCCACACGGCCCCACCCAGCCGGACTACGGTGCGCCGGCGGGTTGGCATGCGCCCGGCTGGCCGCCGCATGGTCAGCAACCGAATCACTGGTATCCGCCGCCCCAAGCCCCGCAGCAGCCGTACTGGCCGCAGCCGGCGGGGAACTACCCGGGCCACCCGGGTCACCAAAATCAGCAGGGTCAGGCGCAGCCGCCCTACCCGCCGTATCCGCCTTACCCGCCGCCCGGGCTGCCCGACCCCAACGGCGGAAAGTCTCCCGAACAGCAGGACGACGACGTGAGCCGGTCCAACCCACCGGCTCACGGCTGAACGAACGGAGGATTCGATGGCCGTGACGGATTTGGGGCCGGACACCGCCGCTACCGCCATCCGGGTGTTCGACCAGGCGCGTGCCGAAGCCGCGGTTCGCGAATTGCTGTACGCGGTCGGCGAGGATCCGGACCGCCACGGCCTGCGGGAAACGCCGGCTCGTGTCGCCCGCGCTTACCAGGAGATGTTCGCCGGCCTTTACACCGACCCCGACAGCGTGCTCAACACGATGTTCGACGAGGAACACGACGAGCTGGTGTTGGTCAAGGAAATCCCGCTGTACTCCACCTGCGAGCACCACCTGGTGTCTTTCCATGGTGTGGCCCATGTCGGCTACATCCCCGGCGCCGACGGACGGGTCACCGGGCTGTCGAAGATCGCGCGGCTGGTCGACCTTTACGCCAAGCGGCCGCAGGTGCAGGAACGGCTGACCAGCCAGATCGCCGACGCCCTGATGAAGAAACTCAATCCGCGGGGCGTGATCGTCGTGATCGAGGCCGAGCACCTGTGCATGGCCATGCGCGGGGTTCGCAAGCCCGGTGCGACCACGACGACCTCGGCGGTGCGTGGACTTTTCAAGACCAATGCCGCTTCCCGATCCGAAGCCCTCGATCTCATCCTGCGTAAGTGAGTCGGCGCCTGTGCGGGTTATGGGAGTCCTGAACGTCACCGACGACTCGTTCTCCGATGGCGGCCGCTATCTCGACACCGGCAACGCGGTGGCGCACGGACTGGCACTCGCCGCCGACGGCGCGGACATCGTGGATGTCGGGGGGGAGTCGACTCGGCCCGGTGCCACCCGGATCGACTCCCGGGTCGAGATCTCTCGGGTGATCCCTGTCGTCAAAGAGCTTGTGGCGGAGGGAATCACGGTGAGCATCGACACCATGCACGCGGACGTCGCGCGAGCGGCGCTGCAGAACGGTGCGCGGATCGTCAACGATGTGTCGGGGGGACGCGCCGATCCCGCGATGGCGCCACTGCTGGCCGACGCCGGGGTGCCCTGGGTGCTGATGCATTGGCGGTCCGTGTCGGCCGAGCGCCCGCATGCGGCCCCGCACTACGACGACGTGGTCGCCGAAGTGCGCGGCGAGCTACTCGCCAGCGTCGACGCCGCGGTGGCCGCGGGCGTCGACGCCGCCAACCTCGTGATCGACCCGGGACTCGGGTTCGCCAAGACGGGTCAACACAATTGGGCGCTGCTGCGTGCGTTGCCGCAGCTGGTCGCCACCGGAATCCCGGTGCTCCTGGGCGCATCGCGCAAACGGTTCCTCGGTACGTTGTTAGCCGGGCCGGATGGCTCGCCGCGCCCCCCCGCGGGTCGTGAGACGGCGACGGCGGTGATCTCCGCGCTGGCAGCCCTGTACGGGGCGTGGGGTGTTCGCGTGCACGACGTGCGGGCCACGGCCGACGCCCTCAAGGTGGTGGGGGCCTGGACGCAGGAAGCGCAGCAGACGGCTGGAGACGATGGCTGATCGAATCGAATTGCGGGGGTTGACGATTCGTGGACGACACGGAGTTTTCGATCACGAGCGGGCGGACGGGCAAGACTTTGTTCTCGATATGACGGTGTGGATCGACCTCGCCGGGGCCGCGGCCAGCGACGAGCTGGCCGACACCTACGACTACGCCGCCCTGGCCGAACTGGCGGCCGACGTGGTGGCCGGGCCGCCGCGCAACTTGATAGAAGCGGTCGGGGGCGAGATCGCCGACCGGGTGATGGAAGACGACAGAGTGCATGCCGTCGAGGTGGTGGTGCACAAGCCGCAGGCCCCGATCCCGCAGCAGTTCGCCGACGTCGCGGTGGTGGTGCGGCGGTCGCGGCGCGGCGGTCGCGGTTCGGTGGTCCCGGCGGAGCGGCGCCTATGACCCGCGACGACGACGATGACGCCGGCTTAGCCGGGGTCATGGGGGTACCGCCCGCTTGCGGGGGAGAGCGGCGCCTATGACTTGGGTGGTGCTGTCCATCGGCTCCAACCTGGGCGACCGGTTGGCGCGTCTGCAGTCGGTCGTCGACGGGCTGGGCGAGAAGGTGCTGGCGGTATCCCCGGTGTACGAGACCGATCCGTGGGGCCGGATCGATCAGGCACCGTTTCTCAACGCGGTGCTGATCGCCAACGATCCGGCGTGCGACGGGCAGTGCTGGCTGCGCCGGGCCCAGGAATTCGAGCGGGCGGCGGGACGCGTGCGCGGCGAGCGTTGGGGCCCGCGCACCCTCGACGTCGACCTGATCGCCTGTTACGGCGAGACGGAGGTGGTCTCCCGCGAGAACAACCTGACGCTGCCGCACCCGCTGGCCCATTTGCGGGCCTTCGTCATGATCCCGTGGCTTGCCATCGACCCCGATGCCCAGCTGACCGTCGGCGAGGGGCCGCGACCGGTCGCGAGCCTGCTCGCCGAACTGGAACCGGCCGACCGGGAAAGCGTCCGGCTGACCAGCCTCACGCTCGAGCGGGCGGGCAGTCCCCCGGCCGATCCGGAACCGGACACCTGATGGGCCCGACCCGCAAACGTGACCTCACGGCCGCGGTGGTCGGCGCTGCGGTGGTCGGTTATCTGCTGGTGACCGCCCTTTATCGGTGGTTTCCGCCCATCACGGTCTGGACAGGTCTGTCGCTACTGGCGGTGGCCATCGCGGAAGCCCTGTGGGCGCGCCACGTGCGGACCAAGATCACCGACGGCGAAATCGGCGTCGGCCCCGGCTGGCTGCATCCGCTGGCGGTGGCGCGCAGCCTCATGGTCGCCAAGGCGTCGGCCTGGGTGGGCGCGCTGGTGCTGGGCTGGTGGGTCGGAGTGCTCGTGTATTTCCTGCCGCGGCGGTCCTGGCTGCGTTCGGCCGCCGAGGACACGAGCGGCGCCGTGGTTGCGGCCGTCAGCGCGCTGGCACTACTCGTCGCCGCGCTGTGGCTGCAGCATTGCTGCAAGTCGCCGCCCGATCAGACCGAGCACGGCGAAGGCGCCGAAAACTAGCCCAGTCGTGCCCCCCGGCCAACCCGCGCGAGAATCGCCGGAGTAGGGCGACACGCGGAATGACCTCGCGCAGGTACAGTCAGGCCATGACCGTTCTGTCCCGCGGCGCCCGGGTTCGGCGCGGCGGCCGCAGGCCGGGGTGGGTGCTCTTGACCGCGTTGCTGGTCCTCGCGATGGGGGCCAGTTCCGCGCTGGTTTTCACCAATCGGGTGGAACTCCTCAAGCTCGCTGTAATCCTGGCGCTGTGGGCCGCAGTCGCCGGTGCCTTCGTCTCGGTGCTGTACCGCCGCCAGAGCGACGCGGATCAATCCCGCGTGCGCGACCTCAAGCTGGTGTACGACCTGCAGCTGGATCGCGAAATCTCGGCCCGCCGCGAGTACGAACTGACCGTGGAGTCCCAACTGCGCCGCGAATTGGCTTCCGAGCTGCGCGCTCAGGCCGCCGACGACCTGGCCGAGCTGCGGGCGGAGTTGAGCGCGTTGCGCACCAGCCTGGAGATCCTGTTCGACACCGACCTGGCTCACCGCCCGGCCCTGGAGACCCCGGAGACCGAGGCGCCACGCGAGCGCGCGTACAGCGAGTGGGACCGCAACGGCGAAACCCCGCGTGACGCGCCCTACGACTGGGTCGCCAGCGACCGGGTCACCTCCGTCCCCCAGGAAACCCCCGCGGGCCGCGCCGACGAAACGGCGATCATCGACGTGCCCGAGGAACCGCTGTTGCCGCCCCGGCAGGCGCAGCCCCGCCGCGAGCGGGTCCGTCACCAGTACGAAGCGCCGCAAGAGCCCGGGCCGCCGCCCCAACCGGAGCCGTCGTACAGCGCCGCGCCGCCCCCGCCGGAGGCGCGATTCGAACCTCGCCAGCAGCCGCCGCCACCGCCGCAGCCGGAGCCGGCGCCGCAGCCGGAGCCGACGCCTCAGCCGCAAGCGCAGGGCTGGCAGCCCGCGGGTGCGT
>NZ_LZKH01000148.1:0-6210 GCF_001672745.1 Mycobacterium sp. E1386 | reverse complement strand
ACGCTGACCGCCAGTGCCGCCGCACCGATCAGCAGCAGCGACCGCACCGGCACCTTCTTCGACGGGATGGCGGTGCTGGGCTCGACGCGGGCCAGCGCGACCGGCACCAACATGGCCATCAGGCCCGTGAGCACCGCCATCGCCACGAAGGCCCAGCGCCACAGGCCGAGCTGCGCGAACAGGCCACCCGTCGTGGGGCCGACCACCGTCGCCACGCCCCACATCGCCGACACCAGTGCCGAGCCACGCGTCCACAGCACGCGCGGCAGGGCGGAATTGATCACGGCGTACCCGAGGCCGGCCAGCAGCCCACCGGCCACGCCCTGCAGGGCACGCCCAGCTATCAAAACCTGCATGTTCGGCGCCGCCGCGCAAACCAGGCTGGAGACACCGAACACGGCGAGTCCGGTCAGGTAGGACGAGCGCGCCCCCGCGCGCAGCAGCATCGGATTGACCATCGCCGCGGCCACCACCGACCCGACCAGGTACAAAGTCGTCACCCAGGCGTACAGCCGGCTGCCGCCGATTTCGGCGATGGTGTTCGGCAACAAGCTGGTGGTCAGGAACTCGTTGGTGGCGTACAGGGCCACTCCGCCGGCCAGCAGGATGGAAGTCCTCAGGTACCTGGCTCCCAGCAGCTGATCCCAGCCGCCGGTGACGGTCGCGGTGTCGGTCACCCCTCTACCGTATGGGGTGTCGCGAGAGTGACGATCCGAGATCCGCTGCCAGCAAACTCATTTCAGGCCGGCGGCGTCCATCCCCCGCAGTTCCTTCTTGAGGTCGGCGATCTCGTCGCGGAAGCGCGCGGCCAGCTCGAACTGCAAGTCCCGCGCTGCGGCCATCATCTGCTCGGTGAGGTCCTTGATCAGGTCGGCCAGTTCGGCGCGCGGCATGCTGGTCGTGTCGCGGCCCTCGAACACGCCGGCGCTGACGGCGCGGCCCGGCTCGCCCTGGGCGCGCCGTCCCCGGGAGGAGTTGCGTCCGGAGCCGCCGATCCCCACCGTTTCCGTGTCGTCGGCCTCGCGATAGACCTGGTCGAGGATGTCGGCGATCTTCTTGCGCAGCGGCTGCGGGTCGATGCCGTGGGCCTCGTTGTAGGCGATCTGCTTGGCCCTCCGCCGTTCGGTCTCGTCGATCGCCTCCTTCATCGAGTCCGTGATGGAGTCCGCGTACATGTGCACTTCGCCGGAGACGTTGCGGGCGGCCCGGCCGATGGTCTGGATCAGGCTGCGCGAGGACCGCAGGAAGCCTTCCTTGTCGGCGTCCAGGATCGCCACCAACGACACCTCGGGGAGGTCCAGACCCTCGCGGAGCAGGTTGATGCCGACGAGGACGTCGTAGTCGCCCAGCCGCAGCTGGCGCAGGAGTTCCACCCGGCGCAGGGTGTCGACCTCGGAGTGCAGGTAGCGCACCCGGATGCCCATCTCCAGCAGGTAGTCGGTCAGGTCTTCGGCCATCTTCTTGGTCAGCGTCGTGACCAGCACCCGCTCGTCGGCCTCGGTGCGCTTGCGGATCTCCCCGATCAGGTCGTCGATCTGTCCCTTGGTCGGCTTGACCACCACCTTCGGGTCCACTAATCCGGTCGGCCGGATCACCTGCTCGACGAACTCGCCGCCGGCCTGGCTGAGTTCGTACGGGCCGGGCGTGGCCGACAGGTACACCGTCTGCCCGATCCGGTCGGCGAACTCCTCCCACGTCAGCGGCCGGTTATCGCACGCCGACGGCAGCCGGAAGCCGTATTCGACCAGGTTGCGCTTGCGGGACATGTCGCCCTCGTACATGCCGCCGATCTGCGGCACCGTGACGTGCGACTCGTCGATGACGAGCAGGAAGTCGTCCGGGAAGTAGTCCAGCAGGGTCGCCGGCGGCGAGCCAGGGCCGCGACCGTCGATGTGCCGCGAGTAGTTCTCGATGCCCGAGCAGAAGCCGACCTGACGCATCATCTCGATGTCGTAGTTGGTGCGCATCCGCAGCCGCTGCGCCTCCAGCAGCTTGCCCTGGCCCTCCAGCTCGGCCAGCCGCGCGGCCAGCTCCTCCTCGATCGTGGAGATCGCGTGGGCCATCCGCTCCGGCCCGGCGACGTAGTGCGTCGCCGGGAAGATCCGCAGCGAGTCGACCTGCCGGATCACGTCGCCGGTCAGCGGGTGCAGATAGTACAGCGCCTCGACCTCGTCTCCGAAGAACTCGATGCGCACCGCCAGCTCCTCGTAGGACGGGATGATCTCGACGGTGTCGCCGCGCACCCGGAACGAGCCGCGGGTGAAGGACAGGTCGTTGCGGGTGTACTGCACGTCGACCAGCAACCGCAGCAGCGCGTCGCGGGGCACCTCGGTGCCCACGCGCAGTTCCACGGAGCGGTCCAGATACGACTGGGGCGTGCCCAGGCCGTAGATGCACGACACCGACGCCACCACGACGACGTCGCGCCGCGACAGCAGCGACGACGTCGCGGAGTGCCTCAGCCGCTCCACGTCGTCGTTGATCGAGCTGTCCTTCTCGATGTAGGTGTCGGTCTGCGCGATGTACGCCTCGGGCTGGTAGTAGTCGTAGTACGAGACGAAGTACTCAACCGCGTTGTGCGGCAACATCTCTCGCAGTTCATTGGCCAGCTGGGCGGCCAGCGTCTTGTTCGGCGCCATGACCAGCGTGGGCCGCTGCAGCCGCTCGATGAGCCACGCGGTGGTGGCCGACTTCCCCGTGCCGGTGGCGCCGAGCAGCACAACGTCGCGCTCCCCCGCCCTGATGCGGCGTTCCAGCTCGTCGATGGCGGCCGGCTGGTCGCCGGCGGGCGCGTGCGGGCTGACCACCTCGAAGTGGCCGCCCACGCGCACGACCTCGTCGACCGCGCGGTATTCCGAATGGGCGAGTACCGGATGTTCCGTGGCGAAAGCCATGCCACCAGGGTAGAACCGTCCACCGACAAGTGTCCCGTGCCGGGCGAGCGCAGCCACATCCGTCACATGAGCCACCGAGTTGGAAGGACAAGACGATTCCCGAACTCGATAGCGCGGGCGATATCAAATCCGAGAAGCGCCCATTGGTTCCGACAGCCGCTATCCCGCGGGACGCGTCCAGGTCCGGGTGACGGGGTCGCACTGCAGCAGATAGCCGTCGTTCGAGGTGGTCATCGCGAACACCGAAGTGCCGGGCCGGTCGCACGAGCTGCCGGAGGCGTGCACGCCCATGGTGATCGGCGCCTTGGCCCAGCTGTTGCCCTCGCAGACGATCTGCTCGCTGTTGGTGGGGTCGTAGGCCAGCTTGCCGGTGTCGCCGCACAACCCGCCGAGCACTGGCGGCGCCGGGGCCGACGCGGCCGTCGAGGTGCTGATGGCCTGGGCGGGGTCGCTCAGGTTCACGCCGGCCGGCACGTCGCCGACCCGGGTCGCCACCACCGGCACCCGCACCACCGCGCCCTGGGCGCCGCACTCGTTGCTGAGCACGGTCTCGGTCACGGTGCCGCGCAGGGTGCCGTCGGCCTGGGGCGCCAGCGACCAGGCCAGGGTCTCCTGCTGGGTGGCCCCGATCTGGCTGTTGGGTTGGGTGCAGCTCAGCCGGTCCTGCTGGGGGGCGCCCTGCCAGTAGCCGCCGACGAAGTGCAGCGTGTCCGTCTTGCCCCCGTCGGCCGCTTGGTGGGTGGCGTTGTCCAGCCGGGTCCCGGTGGCCGCGCATCCGCTGGCGGTGCACGCCGAACGGAAGGCCCACCAGCCGGTGGCCGGGCCGTCGTGGCGGATGGCGACGCCGTTGGTGGTCCGCTTGCTCTGGTCGTAGTCCAGTTTGTAGCTCCCGTTGAGCACCGGTCCGCCGGGGCCGGCCGGCGCGGCACTCGGCGCGGGGACGGACGGCTTCGACGCGAGGGCCGGGTTGCCCGGCGGGGCGTCCGGCTCGAACGAGTACAGCACCGACCAGGTGGCTGCCACGGCGATGAGCATCGCGCACACCAGCCCGACCGCCCACCGCGCCCGTGCGGAGAACCGGTGGTTCATCGCCGCCGCGACGGCGCGCGGGCCGCGCTGCCCGGCCGTCAACGCCGCGGTTCGGGGACCGGCTTCGGCGACGTCGTCAGACCGCTCGCTGACGGCGGCGGCAAACGCGCGGCACCGCTCGAACCTGTCCCCTGGCCGCTTGGCCAGGGCCCGGCGGAACACCTCATCGAGATGCGCCAGCTCCGGGCGGTAATCGCTGAGCCGGGGCGGCTCCTCGTGCAGGTGCTGGCTGATCACCGCGATCGGATTCGAGTGCTGAAACGGCGGCGTGCCGGTGAGTAGATGGAAAGCCGTTGCGGCCAAGGCGTATTGGTCCGCCCGCCCGTCGATGTTGGATCCCGTCAACTGTTCTGGGGCGGCATAGGCCACCGTCCCCACCGCGACATTGGTCTCGGTGATCCCGCTGATGTCGCCCAGGTGACGCGCGACACCGAAGTCCGCCAACAGGATTCGGCGTTCCCCGCCTTCCGGATGGGTGAGCAGGATGTTGGCCGGTTTGACGTCGCGGTGCAGCAGCCCGCGGTCGTGGGCGTAGTCGAGGGCGCCCGCGACGGCCTGGACGATGCCGCACACCTCCCGGATCGGCATCCCGTCGTGATAGCGCTCTTTCACCAGCCGGGAGGCGTCGGTGCCCTCGACGTAGTCCATGGAAATCCAGAGGTGGCCGTTGAATTCGCCGCGGTCGTGCACGCCGACGATGTGGGGATGCCACAGCGTCGCGGCGAGGTCGGCCTCGCGGTTGAACCTTTCGCGGAATTCGGGATCGGCCGTGACCGCCTCCGCCAGCACCTTGATCACGTCGCGACGCGGCAACCGGGGGTGCAGTGCCAGATACACCTCGGCCATGCCCCCGGCGCCCAGCTGCCGCAGGATCGTGTAGCCCGCGAACGGTGCCCCGCCGGTTATCGACGGGCGGGACCCGTCGGCCTGCCGCGCGGCCCCGGGCTCGACGCTCGGGGTCGAGCTGACCGGAGGAACGCGGCGGAACAAATGTGAGATCGTCACCGCGGGCAGCGACTGAAAACCCGCGCGCACCGCCGCACCGGCCTTTCGCGGGTTGCTCAGCAGCCGCCGCCCGGCGCCGATGCGCCGGGTAGTCCCCTTGTGTTCATCCATCTATGGCTTCGCCCCCTCGTCCTTCGCCCATCAGGGCTTCGCGATTGGGCCTGCACCCCCTTACGTCTAGATCATGCCGGATCGCGGTGGGGCATTCGTCTCCGCAAGCTATGAACCGGTTATGAGTGGCGGCCTCGAAACATAGCGAAATCACAGGCGATCCCAATAGAGACCACTCACCGGGCGCACCGATACTTGAGTGGTGACTCGACCCGCCCCGCCCATCCTGACGATTAGGCACGACGGGTCCCAACGATCCTTCGCGGCCGGCCACGAGGTGGTCATCGGTCGCGACGTCGAGGCCGACGTGCGGATCGCCGATCCACGGATCTCGCGTGCACACCTGATCCTGCGTTTCGACCAGGGCCGCTGGCTGGCAATAGACAACGGGTCGCTGAACGGCACCTATCTCAACGGCTACCGGATGCCGGTCATCGACATCCACGACGGCCAGAGCATTCACGTCGGCAATCCGCGCGGACCCCGGCTGACGTTCGCCGTCGGACCGCAGCAGGGCTACACCAACCGGCCGGGCAGGACACGGCCGAGCCCCGAGGCCGGTCCGCCGACGCTGGCGTGGTCGGCGCTTCCCGAGCGGACGAATCCCACGCGGCCGCCGGTCCGGCCGCGACCGCTGCCGCCCAGGCCGGCGAGACCGCCGAATTCACCGCACAGGCAGCCGATTTCGCCGCAACACCAGGCGCCACCGCCGCCCCCGAACGTGCCGCGCGGCACACCACCCGACGAGCTGACCGTCGTGCACGCCCCGGCGCCTCAGCCGGTCGCGACGCCGCCCGCCGAACTCACCGTGGTCGACGCCAAGACGGCCGACGTGTCGAACCTCGCTACGCGGTTTGTGAAGTTGCTTTCACCGCGCTCGTCGGCCGCCGCGGGCAGCCCGGGCGCCATGACGATCGGGCGCGCCGCGGAGAACGACATCGTGGTCTCCGACGTGTTGGCCTCACGGCGGCATGCGACGTTGGTGCGGACGCCGCTGGGCACCGAAATCCGGGACAACAGCATCAACGGAACGTTCGTCAACGGCACCCGGGTCGGGTCGGCGATCCTGTCCGACGACGACGTCGTCACCATCGGCAACGTCGACCTCGTC
>NZ_LZKH01000147.1:0-999 GCF_001672745.1 Mycobacterium sp. E1386 | reverse complement strand
GCGCACCTTCCCGGGTGCCGTCGATCGCCGCAAGCACTTGGTCGACCGCCCCGGCGGTCGCCGAGCCTGCGCCGCCGGCAACCTCGAACTCGTCCTGTTCGACGGTCACACCGTCGGCGTTCTGGCCCTCGATGACCACCAGGCGGACCGTCTCGGGAGCCATCGAGACCCCCAGCACGATGTCCACGTCACGCCTCCACAGTCCGCTGATTTGCTCCGGGGTCCATGAGGACACCGCCGGATAGACCCCGCCCGACCGGGTGACACCAAACCTACCCGCGCGGGGACGGACGCGCTCATGGAGCGCGCTCAGCAGGGACGACGGGCGCGGCTAGTAGCCCGGGCTCAGGAACGGATTCTGGGAGTTCCCCGGGTACTGCGGGTACTGCTGCGGATACTGCGGATATGGCGTGTATTGCGGCGCCTGCGTCTGGGGAGCCTGCGTCTGCGGCACCTGGATCGGAATCGGCACCGGCAGCAGCGGAACGTGGATCCATTCGGTGGTCATGGGCACCGTGGTCGTGGTGGTCGTGGTGGTCGACGGCGGGGGCGGCGCTTCGCTCGTGGTCGGCGGCGGCGGGGGCGTCGTCATGGCCGTCGTGGTGGGCGCCTGAGTCGACGACGAGGCGCTGACCGATCGCGAATTGGCGTGGTCGCAGACGGAATACCCCGGCGACGTGCGGGTGCGGTTCGGCGGCGAAACCTACGACGAAGACGGCCCGTCCGGCTGGTCGATGCGCCTGAACGTGATCGACCCGCCCCCGGACCGGCCCTGGCGCCGCCTTCGGCTGTCGCAGCTGATCATCGGGATGTCCGCCCTGGTCGCCATGACGGCGATCGGTGGCGTGGCCTACACGCTGACCGGCATCGAGAACCGCCAGGCCCCGCCCGCGCCCAGCGTCGCGCCATTGCCGGCGCCCCCGGCCAGCCGGCATTGTTCCCTCAGCTCGCCGAGTTGCCCGACGGCAGCCGTGCTGCCCGGGTCGATACCGCTGCCGC
>NZ_LZKH01000146.1:0-24827 GCF_001672745.1 Mycobacterium sp. E1386 | reverse complement strand
CGACGGCCGGGAACCCAAACGGCCGCAGTTGGAGAGTCTCGGCGCGCCGAGCCGACCGGCCGACGCGAAGCGGCGGGTTTAGGGCGCGTACCGCCGGACCGTCAGGCATGCTGGACGCATGGATGTGGAGGCTTTGCTGCACGCGATCCCGCCGCTCGCGGTCTACCTGGTGGTCGGCGGCGTGGTCGGGCTCGAGAGCCTGGGCATTCCCCTTCCCGGCGAGATCATCCTGGTCAGCGCGGCGCTGATGTCGTCGCACGACGACCTGCCCGTCAACCCCGTCGGCGTCGGCATCGCGGCGGTGATCGGCGCCGTGGTCGGCGACTCGATCGGTTACACGATCGGGCGCCGGTTCGGTATGTCGCTCTTCGACCGCCTGGGCCGGCGGTTCCCCAAACATTTCGGTCCCGGACACGTCGCGTTGGCCGAAAAGTTGTTCAGCCGCTGGGGAGTTCGGGCGGTCTTCTTCGGCCGCTTCATCGCGCTGCTGCGGATTTTCGCCGGGCCACTGGCCGGAGCCTTGAAGATGCACTATCCGCGCTTCTTGGCCGCCAACGTCTCGGGCGCCATCTGCTGGGCCGGCGGCACCACCGCGCTGGTGTACTACGCCGGGATGGCCGCGGAGCGCTGGCTGGAGCGGTTCTCCTGGATAGCGCTGGTCATCGCGATCGTGTTCGGGCTGATCGCGGCCTTCGCGCTGCGTGAACGCACCTCCCGGGCCATCGCCGAGCTCGAGGCCGAGCACTACCGCAAGGCCGACAGCACCGCCGCCGACGCGGCTTGAGAGGCGGGTTAGCTGGCCGCTTCGCCGAGATCCTCCGGCGCGACCGGCCGATGCTCTGCGATGAGGGCGCTGGCCATCCTCCGGGCACGCAAGGCCGCATCCACATCGCCCACTGCCGCCAGAACGATGGCGCCCTTCATCAAGATGTGCCAGGACGAGGCGAAGTCCTCGACGTCGGTCAGGCCCGCCGCCATCGCGCGCTGACGCACGATGTCGCGAACGTGGTCGATGTGGGTGATGCAGGCCCGCCCCGCGGGCGAATCGGGCCCGAGCTCGAGCAGCACGTTGATGAACGAGCAGCCCTCGTAGCCGTCACGCAGCTGAATCCAGTCGTGCATGACGTCGAAGATTGCGAGCAACTGTTGCTCGGGCGTCTCGCCCCGCTGCCGTGACTGCTCCTCGATCAGGCCGTGCGTCCACAGTTCCTCGCGCCGCTGCAGTACAGCCAGGACGAGGTCGTTCTTGGTGGCGAAATGCCGATATAGCGTGGCCCTGGCTACACCGGCCCGGTCGATCACCTCTTCGGTGCCGACCGCACGGATTCCACGCCGGCTGAACAGCTCATATGCGGCGGCCAGGATACGTTCACGAGCCGACGCGGCGGGCGTTCCGACATCGGAAGTTGTCATAGCAACCCACAACATACTCTTAGCTGGCACAGGTAGACAGACAGACCTGTCTTGTTATAGAAAAGAGATTCGCCTTCCGCGAAAAGTCTGTCTTCAGAGGGCAGGACGGGCATCCATCGCAGCGTCGTAGACGCCGGTCGATTAGGAGTCCACGATGATCTCGGCCATTGCAGAACCGATGACAACTACCCACCTGATGCTGAGCACGAAGCTGGTTTACGAGCTGGGTGACCCCAACAGCACGCTGCGCGCGTCAGCCGATCGCAGTGGCCCGGCGGTGCTGATCTATGCCGGCGGAGAGGTCGACGCGTGCAACGAGCACACCTGGCGCCAGCTCATCAGCGAGGTCGCCGGCATCGTCATCGAGCCGGGTCCCCTGGTCGTCGACGTCACGGGGCTGGATTTCATGGCCTGCTGCGCGTTCGCTGCGCTGACCGACGAGGCGAAGCGCTGCAAGGAGCGCGGCATCGAGTTGCGCCTGGTGAGCCGCGAGCCGATCGTCGCCCGCATCGTCGACGCGTGCGGCCTGTCAGCCCTTCTGCCCATCTACCCGACCGCCGATTCCGCGCTGGCGTCCGCGGCCCGTTGGTGACGGGGCAACGCGGGCACTGATCGGGCCCGTGTGGCTGGATGAGCGACCCTCCCACCTTCGGCGCGGAGGAAGAATTCCTCCTTGTCGACCCGCGAACGGGCGAACCGGCTCCGCAGAACGCCGACGTGGCCGCCGAGGCCAAACGCCGGGGCGTTGAGCTGCAGCTGGAACTCAGCAGCTGCCAAGTGGAAACCACCTCCAGCGTGGTGGCGACCAGCACGGAACTCGCCGAGGAGCTGACTCGGCTGCGGCGCACCGCGGCGCAGGCCGCCGAGGCCGTGGGGCTTCGGCTGCTCGCCGCTGGTCTTCCGCCGGCCACACCGCACGAGTTCCCCGTCACCGACACTCCCCGCTATCGCCGGATCGGCGCGGAGTACGGGATGGTCGCGCATGAGCAAGGCATCTGCGGATGCCATGTCCACGTCGAGGTTCCCGACCGCGCGGCCGCCATCCATGTCAGCAACTGGTTGCGACCGTGGCTGCCCAATCTGCTTGCGCTGGCGGCTAATTCGGCGGTGTACCGCTGCGCAGACAGCGGCTACGCGAGCTGGCGCAGTGTCCTGTGGCGACGCTGGCCGGTGGCCGGGCCGCCGCCGTTCTTCCCGTCGCCCGACGACTACGACCGCACGGTGCGGATGCTGATCGACAGCGAAGTGATCCTGGACGAGAAGATGGTCTATTGGGACGTGCGCCCGTCGGAGAACTTCCCGACGATCGAGGTGCGGGTGGCCGACGTGCCGGCGACCGTCGCGGAAACGGTGTTGCTCGCCACGCTGGTCCGGGCCGCGGTGATGACGGCGCTCGAGGACGACCCGCCCGGGCGGCTTCCGCCGGCGGCCCTGCGCGCGGCGTACTGGAAGGCCGCCCACGACGGGCTCGCCGGACGCACGCTCGACCTGATCCACGGCGGCGGAGCGGTGTCCGCGCGCGAGCAGTTGGGCGCCCTCGTGCAGCGCGTGCGGCCGGCGTTGGAGACGCTGGGCGAATACGACCGCGTGGTGGGCGAACTCGACCGCGTCGCCACGCGAGGCAACGGCGCGATGCGTCAGCTGCGGGCGTGGCGCAAGCGGGGCGAGGTGATGGACGTCGTCGACGAGATTGCCACCGCCACGCTGGACTGAAACCCGTTGCTACGCCTCTTCACTTGCGCGTGCGTCCAGGGCGGCGACACGCCGGGCGGGCCCTCCCTGGGCGCACACTCAAAGCCGTGAACGCACACTCGATGCGGCGAACGCTACGAGTCAGGCCACGGCCAACAGTCGATACAGACCGATCAGGCCGACCACCACGATCGTCGCGCGCAGCGCGTTTCCCGACAGCCGGCGGCCGTAGCGCGCCCCGACCAGCCCGCCGACCAGCGACCCCACGGCGATCAGCCCGGCGGCCGGCCAGCTGATGCGGTCGAAGGCGACCAACGTATAGGCAATCGCGGCAACGACATTCACGACGAGGGCCAGCAGGTTCTTGGCGGCGTTCATCCGCTGTACCGACTCCGGCAGCAGCGCGCCCATCAGGCCGACCAGCAGGATGCCTTGAGCGGCGGTGAAATAACCGCCATAGACGCCGACGGCGAATGTCCCGAACACCAGGACGGCCATGCGGCGGGGCGTGATGTGCTCGGGCGAGCGGCCCGCGGCCTCGGCGCGCCGGCCCGTCCACGCCTGGATGCGCGGCCCGGCGACCACCAGAATCAGCGCCAGGACCAACAACACCGGCACCACTTCGGCGAAAACCTTCTCGGGCAGATGCAGCAGCAGGAAGGCGCCCAGCACCGCGCCGCCCAGCGACGCCGGAAACTGCCAGCGCAGCCGATCCCACTGGCCGCGCAGCTCGGCGCGGTAGCCCCAGGTGCCCGACACGCTGCCGGCGACCAGACCGATCGCGTTCGACATGGTGGCCGTTACCGGCGGGAAGCCGAGGGCAACCAGGGTCGGGAACGTGATCAGCGTGCCGGACCCGACCAGCGCGTTGATGGCACCGGCGCCGAACCCGGCCAAGCAAATGAGAATCATGTGGGAAGGCGACACTGAAGAAAAACCTTAGCCTGCCCCAGGTTTCGGCGTGCGGGCGACTGCCGGTTCTGCTCCCCCGTCAGGCGGGCGGCGCTTCGGCCCCGCGGTCGACGCCGGTGCGCAGCTTGACCGACGCTGAATACGCGAGCGTCCGGAAGTGCAGCACCGGATCGTCGGAGGGCTCGATGCCGTCCGTCACCCGCATCGGATCGAACACCAAGATGTCGCCGCCGTGCTCGCGCTCGGTCTCCAGACCGGTGATCTCGAGGGTGCCGACGGTTGCGATCTGTGTGCTCTGCCAGGGCGCCGACGGGTCCACCGTGGAGTCGGTGGGCCCGCCGATCTGCACGCGATATGCGAACCGCACCGGGCCGCCGTCCAGACGCGTGTTCAGCTCCTCGGTGAGGAAGTCCGCGCCTTTGCCGTGGGCGTCGGGTGCCGACAGGAAGTTCTGCGTGGCGGCCGGAACCAGGTGATAGCGAACGAATCTGGCGCTGCCGTCGGCGGCCACCCAGCGGAAGGCGTGCAGGCCGTGGTACTCGACGGTGGCGTAGCTCGCCGGGATCCTGTTGGCGTCGCGCAGCACCGGTAGCGCGCCGAGCAGCCGGGGATGGGTGAGGAAGTACTTGGCCATGCGCAGCGGCGTGGTCAGCCCGGGTCGCATCGCCTTGAGCAGATCGACGAACCCGTCGGGTGTGCTGGAGACGAAAAGCCGCGCGGTCTGCGTCACCACGTCGGTGGTGGAGCCGTCGGGCAGGGTGAACTTCACCGCCATTCCGCGGATGCCCGGCACGTTGTCGCGCTGTTTGGGATTGCCCGCACCGTTGGAGAAGCGGATCAGCACCGGAACCGTCGAGCCGTCGAGATGCTTTGCGCGCGTGAGCATGAGCGCGTCGGGCGTCGCGGTGAACGTGCCGCGGTAGAGCGTGCCTTTGGCGTGCAGCGCGCGGCAGCCCGGCTGCGCCCCGCCGGCGCCGCGAATCGCCTCGATCGCCTCATCGGGAGTGACCATGCGCGAATCTTAAGGCGCTAGGAGGGAAAGCCGAAGAGTTTGACCACACCGTGATCACGACCGGCGGTGTAGCCGCCGTCGACGGCGATGGCCTGACCGCTGACGAACGAGGCGTCCGGCGACAGCAGGAAGGCCGCCATGGCCGCGACCTCCTCCGGCCGGCCCAGCCGTTGCAGGGCGTGTTCGGAGGTGATGGATTGCAGCGGGCCCTCCATGCCCGGGAGACCGAAGACGCTTTGGGCCATTGGGGTTTCGATGAACCCGGGACATATGGCGTTGGCCCGGATGCCGCTCGGTCCGTAGTCGAGCGCGATGTTCTTGGTGAGCAGCACGACGCCACCCTTGGCCGCGTTGTATGAACTCCCGCCCGCCGTGCCTTCCAGGCCCTCGACGCTCGCGACGGTCACGAGCGAACCCCGTTCACCATCGACGCGGGGTTGCTCGATCATCCGGGCCAGCGCCGCCTTCGCCACCAGAAAGGTGCCGGTGAGGTTGATCTTGATCACCCGGTCCCATTCAGATCGGTCGAGCAGGTGGACCGGTCCTCCCCCGGCGACCCCGGCGGCGTGCAGGACGCCGTCGAGGCGGTCGGGCACGGCGGCCAGCACCGCGGCGATCGCGGCTTCGTCGGTCACGTCGGCGTTGACGAACTGAAACCGGGGCCCGAGGTCGGGCGCCGCGACCAGGTCGGCGCCGATCACCGTGCCGCCCTCGGCCAGCAGGCGCCTCGCGGTCGCCAGGCCGATCCCGGACGCGGCGCCCGTGACGACGAAGGTGCGTGAGCCGGCTCGGTCGGGGTTCACCATGGCAGACATGTTGGCACACCGCTCCACTCGCGGGTAAGCAAACGCGCACGGGGAGCTAATGCTCGCGTCGCTCGACATAAGTGAGCTATCAGCAAATATCGAGACTTTCTTCTCTGCCCGGCACCGACGCATCGAACGCGTTCAGCGTGATGCCGACCATCGAGAAACATCCCACCAGGAAGACGATCTCGGCGACACCCTGAGCACCGAAAGCCTGCCTCGCCGCTTGGTACGTCGTCTCCGGAAGCGGGGCACCCCGGTTCAGCGCCGCCGCCATGTCGTAGGCGGCACCCTCGTCGTCGTCGAGGTCGTGCGGACGTTCGCCCGCGGCGATCGTCGCGATCTTGCGCTCGGCCAGGCCTGCTTGCCGGGCGAAGTGCTCGTGCCCATAGATCTCGTACCGGGCGCCGAACCTGGCGGCGGTCACCAGGATGACGAGCTGGTGGACGGCGGCGGGCAACACCCTGTGCTCCCAGAGCGCCTTGTTGAAGGCCCAGGCCGGCTTTCCGAATTGTGGGAAATGCAGCCAGCCGTTGAAGGGGCCGATCAGGGCGCCATCCTCGCGGCGCGCGACGAGCCCGTCGAAGTTGCGCTCGATCACCGCCGCCATGTCGTCATAGAGGCGCTTCTGCTCGGGGCTCAGGCTGGGCGGTGGCAGCAGCGGCAGGCGCGTCTTCTCGGGCATAGCCTGATCGTGCGCCGACGCCGGTGCGCGTGCCAGGACTTGTTGGTGACCACTGGTAGGCGGAAGCTCCCAGTCAAACGGAGGGCCGCCGTGGCGGGCGCGGCGACGACCGCGTATCACAGAGTGGAGTAAACCGACCTCGGAGGGGTTCATGCCACCAGCCGACACCACGGCGAAAACGACGGAGACGCTCGCCGGATTCGTCGACCGGCACGCACAGCAGCGGCCCGACGCCATCGCGATTCGCTACGGCGAACGGCAGTGGTCCTGGGCGGACTGGGCCGCGCGGATCCGGCGCGCGGCCGGCGCGCTGCGGGACGCCGGCGTGCAGCGGGGGCAGTGCGTGGCCTTTCTGGACAAGAACCACCCCGCCTGCCTCGAGGTGCTCTTCGCCGCGGCGTCGATCGGCGCGGTGACGACCGTCGTCAACTGGCGCATCGTCGGCGACGAACTCGTCCACGTGCTCGAGGACAGCGGCGCGCGGCTGCTTTTCGTCGGCGCCGAGCTGCAGGCCGCGGCCGAGGGGGCCGCCCAACGAGCGCCGGGCGTGCAGCGCATCGTGGTGGTGGGTGACGAGTACGAATCCCTGCTGGATGCGGCGGCGCCCACGGGCAGCGACGCCGAGGTCGACGAGAGCGAAACCGCCCTGGTGATCTACAGCTCCGGCACCACGGGGCGGCCGAAGGGCGTGCTGCTGAGCCAGCGCGCGCTGGTCAATCACGCGGCCAACCTGGCGCCGGCGTTCCCGTTCGATGACGGGGACGCGAACCTCGTCGCCATGCCCCTCTTCCACGTGGGCGGAATCGGCTACGCGCTCTTCGGTATTCGGGCCGGTGTGCCGACGATCATGACCCGTGAACCCGACGCCACCGCCCTGATGGGCGCGGTCAGATCCGGTGCGACCCACGCGTTCTTCGTCCCGCCGGTGATCGCCCGGTTCCTCGACGCCGGCGAAGCGGCCCACGCCATGTTCGCAGGCCTGCGCTACATCGTCTACGGGGCCGCGCCCATGCCGTTGCCCCTGCTGCATCGGGCGCTGTCCACCTGGCCCGAAACGCGTTTCGTTCAGGTGTACGGGCAGACGGAACTGTGCGGCGCGGTCACGGCGCTCAGCGACGCCGATCATCGCGATTCCGCTCGCCCGCACCTGCAGTTAGCGGCGGGAAAGGCGGTGCTGGGCACCGAGATTCGCGTGGTCGATCCGGAGACGGGCGCCGAGGTGCCGGCCGGGGAGCCCGGCGAGATCTGGGTGCGGAGCAACCAGAACATGAGCGGTTACCTGAACCGGCCGGAGGCGACCGCCGAGACGATCACCGACGACGACTGGGTGCGCACCGGTGACGTCGGCCGCCTGGACGCCGACGGCTACGTGTACATCGAAGACCGGCTGAAGGACATGATCATCACCGGCGGCGAGAACGTGTACGGGCCCGAGGTGGAAAGCGTGCTCATCGAGCACCCCGCCATCGCCGACGCCGCGGTCATCGGCGTGCCCGACGACTTCTGGGGGGAATCGGTCAAGGCGATCGTGGTGGCCAACGGCGAGATCGATCCCGACGACGTCATCGCCTTCTGCCGGGAGCACCTCGCCGGCTACAAATGCCCGCGGACCGTGGACTTCGTGGAATCGCTGCCCCGCAATGCCAGCGGCAAGATCCTCAAAACCGAGCTGCGGGAACCGTATTGGCGCGACCGGGCCCGGGGCATATGAGCGCCTTGGTAGACGCGCAGCGGCGCGCCTGCGCGATCACTGTGCTGGGCGGCCCGACCACGGTCGTCGACATCGCGGGCCACCGGATCGTGATGGACCCGACGTTCGACCCGCCCGGGGTGCACGCGTACCTGACCAAGCTCACCGGGCCCGCCGTGAGCGCCGGGGCGCTCGGCCCGGTGGACGCGGTGTTGATCAGCCACGACCAGCATCCCGACAACCTCGACGACGACGGCCGCCGGATGGCCCTGGCCGCGCCGCTGGTGCTCACCCACCCGGGCGGGGCCGTGCGGTTGGGGCCGCCGGCGGTGGGGGTGGCGCCCTGGCAGACGCATGAACTCTCCGGATCGCTTGCGGTGCAAGCTGTTCCGGCGGTGCACGGCCCGGCGGACGGGCAGCGGGACGAAGGCGGCCACGTCAACTGCGAGGTGACCGGATTCGTGCTGTCCGGGCCCGGGCTGCCGACCGTGTACCTCAGCGGGGACAACGCCTCGATGGCGGCGGTCAAGGACGTGGCCGATCGGGTGGGCACGATCGACGTCGCGGTGCTGTTCGCCGGGGCGGCCAGCGTGCCGACCAAGGAGCGCGGGCGTCCGCTGACGCTGACCGCGGCGCGCGCGGCCGCCGCCGCCGAGATCCTGGGCGCCCGGGTGGTGATACCCGCGCACGTCGACGGCTGGGCGCACTTCAGCGAGGGCGTCGACAAGTTCGCCGCGGCCTTCGATCAGGCAGGGATCGGCGACCGCTTGCGGGTGGCTCCCCACGGCGAGTGGATCGACTTATAGCCGCCCCTCGGCGCGCAGATCCGGGTGCACCCAGTCGGGCGAGCGGCGCTCCTTGAAGGCTCGGAAGCCTTCCCGCGCCTCGGCGTCGCTCAGGCTGCTGGTCATGCCGATTCGGTCGTAGAGACCCAGGTAGCTGTCGATGCTGGACTTGATGACACCGCGGGCGCGCGGCGCGGTGCGGCAGCACTGCGCGAGCAGGTCCTTGGCGGCGTCGAGCAGGCTCTCGTGCGGTACGACGCGGGTGACCAGGCCCCAGTCCAGGGCCTCGACGGCGGTCAGCACCCGCCCGGTGAACATCAGGTCGCGGGTGCGCACCGGCCCGATGACCCGGGTGAGCATCTGGCTGTAGTAGGTGTCGGCGTAGCCGCGGAACAGCTCGGGCACGCGGAAGGTGGCCCGGTCACTCACCACCGACAGGTCGCTGCACAGCGCGATCTGGAACCCGCCGCCCTGGCACAGGCCGTTGACCGCCGAGACGATCGGCTTGGCCGACGTGCGCACGGTGTCGAACGGGGTGACGTCCATGCCCAGCGCCCCGCCGAACGTGATCCAGTTGTCGGCGGCTCCCCCGCCGCCCATGTCACCGCCGGGCGCAAACACGTCCCCGGTTCCGGTGAGCACGAGCCCGGCCAAATCGTGATCCTCGTTGAGACGCCCAACGGCGTAACGGATTCCGAAGTACATCGCGGGCGTCAGCGCGTTACGCGCTTCGGGGCGGTCGATGGTGCAAACCGCGATCGACCCATGACGCTCGAACCTGAGGTAGGGCGTTCCGAGCCAATCCCCCTCGGGCGGGCGGGGGGCTTCCTGTGAGGTCGGGGGAACCTGGGCCACGGGACTCCTCTTGCGTCGGTCGCTACTGTCGCTCTTACAGTAGCCGCGGTGGCCGCCTACAGGTACGCCAGCGTGGCCGTCCCGGTGGTCAAGGCGGCGTCGGCGATCACCTCGGCCAGTTTCACCTGCAGCGTGGCCGTGGCATCCCCCACCGGCTTCTCGCAGAATCGGCAGTTCGCTTGGAATTGCGGCTGGTCGTCCTCGTCCGGCCAGAACCGGCGCGATCCCACCATGGCGCCGGGGTCATATTGAACGGCCTGGTGCGGGGCGTCCTTGAGGATCCGGCCAACGGGATGACCTTGTGGACACTCAAGTTTCAGCGTGCCGATACCTTCGGAATTTCCGACCATCGTCCACCATCCTTTGCGGAGTTCTCTTGAATCCCAGCATCGTTCATGGCTGTGGGCAACACGTCTTCGAGCGAGAGGCCGGCCGCGGGAGCGAAGCCGTGAACGGCCCGCTGCTAGCGCCAACAGTGAGAGTTTCCGGTCACCAGCCAGCCGAGTGCGTTTGCTGATTAATCTGCGTTGTACCCGGGTACCCAGGAGATCGTGCGTTTCTTTTCCGTTGCTGCGGCACTCGGCATAGCCATCGCCACTCTGGTGGCCGCACCGGCTCGCGCCGACTTGAGCGGTTACGGAAATTGCGTGGGAAGCGTTACGCAAGTCCCGCTGTGGGAGCACGACTCCCAAAACCAGCAGCTCATTGGCGTTATCGAGCAGGACCTCAATTCTGGTGTATCACCGGCTGCTGAAGCGCAGAAGGTGTCGCGGATGGGATTCGACCAGCGCTTGGCCAATCGGATTGTGGAGTGCGTTATCCAGGAGCGCCCCTAAAGCCCTAGCGAACTAGTCGCTGGGCTCCTCATGAGCGTGTGTCCAACCGTCTGTCCCCGCCGTCATCTGGGCGTTCGCGATCGTCGTATGGAAACTCGGCCGACAATAGGCTTCAGAAGTGGAATGCTCGGTGCCAGCCAAAGAATTGAGGTCGATATGCCAGCCGCCATGGCGGACACCGAACTCATCGAGGACGCGGTGCGGTCAGCATGCCGCGCGCCCTCACTGCATAACAGCCAACCCTGGCAGTGGGTGGCCGGCGGCGGTCAGCTGGATCTTTTTCTCGATCCAAGCCGGGCGATGGTTACCGACCGGTCCGGCCGAGAGGCGGTGATCAGCTGCGGCGCCGCGCTCGATCACCTTCGAGTCGCATTCGCCGCTGCGGGGTGGCGAGCCCGGATCTCCCGGTTCCCCGACCCGAAGGATCCGAACCATCTGGCGTCCATCGACGTCACCCCCGCGGAGAACGTCACCGACGAAGAAAAGCGTCGCGCCTCCGCGATCTGGGCGCGCCGGACCGACCGATTGCCGTTCATCGCGCCGATGAACTGGGAGGCGTTCGAGCCGTCGCTGCGGGGCGTCATCGACGACGACGCCGTGCATCTGGACGTGATGGCCGACGACGTGCGCGACAGGCTGGCGCAAGCATCGTGGGTGGCCGAATCGGTGCGCCTCTATGACACCGCCTATCAGGAGGAACTTCGTTGGTGGACAGCGCCTTTCGAGGCAGCTGAGGGCATTCCATACGATGCGCTGGTGTCGCCGGCCGAGAGGGAGCGCGTCGACGTCGGGCGGACGTTCCCGATGCCGCATAACCTTGAACGGCGCACCGACATCCCCGCCGACGAGGCGACGATTTTGATGCTGTCCACCGACGACGACACTCGGCTCGGCGCATTATTGTCCGGCGAAGCGCTCTCCGCGGTGTTACTGGAATGCACGATGGCGAACCTGGCCACGTGCCCGGTCACTCACGTCACCGAGCTCAAAGTCACGCGCGACATGATTGCGGACCTGATGGAAGAGGGCAGGCGGCCGCAGGTCCTGGTCCGCGTGGGTGTGGCGCCCGCGGCGGCCGAACCGCCCAGACCGACGCCGCGCCGTCCGCTCACCGAGGTGTTTCAGCTGCGGGGTTGAGCAGCACTCACGCCGTGGTGCCTGCGTCTTTACTTGTGGTCCCGGCTGGGATCGAACCAGCGACCTTCCGCGTGTGAAGCGGACGCTCTCCCACTGAGCCACGGGACCGGCGCCGAGAGGCGAACGACGTCGAAGATTAGCACGAGCCCGGTCTCGACAGTACCGGCCGCCTGCGCGTCATCGGTACGCCGCGATAGCCTGGACGCGGTCCGTACCGAGAAATTTGTATGTGCCCGCTCACGTCGACTATCGTCGTGCTTCGCACCGGGCGACGATGTCGTCCGAGGCGCGCGGATGTAGCGCAGTTGGTAGCGCATCACCTTGCCAAGGTGAGGGTCGCGGGTTCGAATCCCGTCATCCGCTCGAAGGTGCAAGTGGCATCAATCCAGCGGTGGAGTGGCCGAGTGGTGAGGCAACGGCCTGCAAAGCCGTGCACACGGGTTCGATTCCCGTCTCCACCTCCAGCTTTTGACCCCGGCGCGATTAGCTCAGCGGGAGAGCGCTTCCCTGACACGGAAGAGGTCACTGGTTCAATCCCAGTATCGCGCACCAGCATCACCGCACTTCAGGAGCACGTTTCCAGGCTCCTGTTGGTCCGCGTGACCTAGATATGACCTGACCTCTTCGGTTGGCTGGCTAAATCACCGAGAGATAGCTAGTCACATGACCGCAATTGATAAACACCCCGTCGACTCGGCCACGCGCGAGTGCTGCCACGGCGTCGCCCGGCACACGCCCGACTGCTCAGAGCTCGGGACCACGCCCGACGTCCCAATACCGGACGGCGCCGACTTCGCCTCGACGAGGTGGGATACGGATGGGTATCGAGGCATCTTCGGTTTTGACCGCACTATGACAGACCACCCCGCCCGCGTCTACTCGCTAGCTTCGCAAAGGGTGGACGGCGCAATCGATTTGGCGCTGGTCGTCGTCGCAGACGGGGACGCGGCCGGGCCGGCTTGACCGCAATAGCGACCAGGCCCGCGAGCTGGCCTCGGCACTGCTGCAGGCCGCCGACGAGGTTGACGCGTGGGGGCAGCAAACCATTGGGGCAGTCGGGTTGGCCCGATGAGCGCCGCAATTAGCCTCCGAGAGCGTTACATGCAGAAGCTTCAACAGATGACCGATAAGGTCGGGCTATCCGATCTGACCATCGACGAGCTGGCGGCGTTCACCGTTCTGCTGACGCTGGCGTACGCCCGCGTAGTCGCTGGGCAGCCCAGCACGAGCGACCAGCTCGGGAAATGGCCGCTGTGAGGACAGAGCAAGACAAGCTGGTGTGGCGTCTCAAGTCCGCAATGGGGGCCATCGCGCCCGAGCAGTTGGCCGTCGGCGAGTTGTGCCGCCTGGTTCCCACCATCGAGGGTGCCGCGGATCGAGAGGTTGAACCCGTCGACAACGTGATCACCTTCGCGGCCTGTCGGCGTCGACGCGCAAGGCGAGTTGCTTCCCGCAAGCAGTCGGGTGGCGACGATTGACGGGGACCGGGTCGCCCAGACCCGGGTCTGAATAGTCGGCGCGGGCCGCCCCCGCTCTCTAGGGGGGCGGCCCGCCAACACCTCAAAACACAGCTACAACAACATTCGAGTCCAAGCGTGAACGGCGGCCCGTGGTACCGCTCTGTCATTGGCCGACTCAAATCACCGCCGAGCGGCCGCCGTAGACATTTCCCGGACAGGTATTACCCCCCAGTGCGAATATTCGGAAAGGACCAAACAGGGGGACCCAATATATGGCCCGCAGCGACGACCAAGATGACGAGCAGCTCTCGACCACCGCTTCAGTCGATAGTGACGTGACCGAGATTGGGCCGGCCGCCGATGAGACCGAGCTTGTACCGCCGATTTCGGTAGCCGAGTCCGAGCTGGCGTGGTCAGAAGAGGACGGCAACGCGAGCAGCGATTACTCATGGGGGCGCGCGGCGGAACGCGCCAGCATCATCGTCCTCGCCGCCGCGGCAGTCGCGGTCGTTATCGGGCTTTCGATCTGGCTCGGGTTCTACCTCCATGACCAGAGCCGGCCGATGCACGCCCCGAATGTCGGGGGGCCCGGCACGATCGCGCCGGCTGTGACACCCCCGCCGGTCACGGCTGCGCCGGCCGCCATACCACCCCCGCCGTCTACGGTGACGGTCACACCGGCACCCCCACCAACGGTCACCGTGCAGGCAGCTCCGCCCGCTCCTCGCGGCGCACCCCCACAGCCTGGCGGCACTGATGTCTTCACCATCTGCCCGGACGGGCATGAAGGTGTCGTCGGTGGCCGTACTAGCTGCGCATTTGCCGCCAACGTCCGCCAAGTTTTCTACGCCTCAGGCATGTCCAACAGCTTCACCGCCTACTCGCCCGTCACTGGTGACGCTTACGAAATAACCTGCGTCGGCAGGTATCCCGCGTATTTCAGTGATGGGTCGACGAAGGTGTCGACGCGCTGCTACGGCGGCGACAACGCCGAAGTGGTCATCTGGTGACCGATCTCAGTGGATTCTTCGAACGTTCTCGTTGGCTGAGGTGGAGGCAATGACGCTGCCCAGGTAGCCGCAACGAGGATCCCAGTCCCAACACTCCGTGGATGGCAGCCGCTGTGAAGTTGGCGGAGGCCGCTCGCGTCGGCACGAGTGCCCCCATAGCGGGTAGGGGCGGCGACGATTTTGTCAGGCGTGTAACGCGATCTTCCACCGGCGAATGCCTGCTGAATAGTTTTGAAAACCATGGGTCCTGGCTAGGAACTAAAGAGTAGTGTGCTCAACGCAACGATATGAGGCTTGCCGCAGCACGGGGCGTTGCGCTCGAACGTTGCAATAGACCCCCATACTCTGTGGCCTTAGGAAGTGTCGGCTATGAGCGATTCAGAACGGCGTGGAGCAGACCGATCCGATCAAGGAAGCAGCGGCAGCACACCCGGTGCGCCGGAAACACGCTCGGTTCCGCCAGTGGGTCCTCCTCCACCTGCGCCTTCGCCCCGCCGCGAAGAAAATATTCCGGGAGTGAAGACTGAAACCGACAAAGGCGGCACGCCAATCGAGCATGCTTGAGGCTTAGTTGATTCCCCAGACGATTGTAGGGTTCTTTTTCTTTCTTCTGCTCGTCGCGCCAGGAGTCCGCTACGAGCTGCTTCGCGAGCGGAGACGGCCGGCGATTAACGAGACTGCTTTCCGGGAGGCAGCACGAGTTGCCCTCTATAGTTTCGGATTTAGTTTTTCCGCATGTGTGATCATCTCGCTCCTACGAATAAAATTCCGGACTGCCTTCTTCGATCCTGTGGAGTATAACCGCGACAGTAAGACCTATTTAGCTACGTCCTACACAGCGATGATCTGGACAGTTGTAATCGAGGTGCTGATCGCTTTCGCTCTCGTCTCCATTCTTGACTTCGTCTTCGCAACTAAACTTCACTTGAGGTGCTTGGATCGCCTACCCGCGCCTTTACAGAAAGCTATGTCACCGACGATCCAAAAACACGGACTCTGGTGGGAACTTTTCGAAAATAGGTTCTGGCGCAAGGACGGCAAAGTTCCGCTATTAAGAATCCGGCTATCAGACGGATCGCGAGTTGCTGGGTATCTCGCTGGGTACACAACCTATGACAAGTTGGAGAACGCCGAGATTGCTGTCACCAAAGGTAAGGGCCAAGGCACCCAAATGCTCATGCTCGACAGGAAAGATTCGGACCCGAACGATGCGACGATCGGCAACCAGGCTAAACCAATTCCCGACGATGTCGTTTGGATCCGCGGCGAAGACATCAGCTACATCAAGGTAGAGTATGCAAACGCCGCACCTAGTAGTGATGTGAGAAAAAAAAAGTCCTAACCGCCTGCGTGGATATTGCCGAGGTGCCCTCCGCCCAGTGGGGCTGGAGCAAGCAAAACCCGCGGACCTGGCACGTCGTTGGGCTGTTCATCGTGGGTTTTCTGCTCTTAATGCTGCGAGGGAATCACGTAGGCCATGTCGAGGACTGGTTCCTGCTCGGCTTTGCGCTGCTGTCCGGCGCCGTCATCATCCGGGACGTCTGGGGCCGACGCCGCGGCTGGATCAAATAAGGTCGCGATCTTCTGCCCTCGCCGTAGGGCGCCTTGGTCGCGACTCGCAGACACTTGACGCCTCCGGTGCGGGGGTGGATGTGCTTTGACGAGCGTTGGGGTCGCACCATGTAGGCGCGGAATATTTCCTGGGAAGACACCCGGCGGAGGAACGGCGCGATCTACGCTCCCAGTTGTGCGGACAAGCGGCAGGGTCTTCGCAGTGATTGTGTTCGGCGTTGCCGCCGTGCTGGCGCTGGCGTCGACCGCGGCAGCAGACCCCGTTTCGTCTACTGACACAGACTATTTGGCCGCGTTACACCATGGCGGGCTTTGCTGCCCCGAACAGAGCGATATGCCGATTTCCTTCGCAGATCCGGCCAGCGAGATCAGCAACGGCCACACGATCGCGAGGGTAATGGGGGAAAGCAACAACGCCTACGGCAACGAGACCTATGCGGGATTTAAGACCCTCAGCACCACTATCTTCAAGAACTCACACACCAACAGTGATCTTCGGCCACTCAACACTCTCCAATCAGGTGAGGTGGTCCTCATCGCAGTGCATTACTACGGCGGGCAAGCGCTTGAGTGCGCGCTAATCAAAGATATGGGTGACGAAGCAGGCTACTGGTACGGCCGACCGAAGGCGGTTGCGCCTTACTGTTATTAGTTCTGGTGTCGTGAAGCAGCGCCACTACGCCTGGCCGGCTGATCCACCCCAGCCATCCCATAAGTTTTGACCCTGTACACACATGTTGGTGACGTAGAGGCGGTCGCGACCATCCCCTCCCCGTCAACAAAAGTCGGGGGTGGGGGTGGTGGCCCCCGGCTGGGAGACCGGCGGCGACGAGAAGACTAGGCGGTGGTTTCAGGAGCGCGGCTGTCTCCACGGTGTGAAGAATCCGGTGTCGGCTCTCTTCAGTCGGATTGGGACCATGACTGATTTGGGCGCGGCGGGGTGGCGTCCGGGAGGTCTACGGGCCAACGGGGTGACGGTGGCCTGGGCGTTGCTGACGAAGTAGGTGGGCCGGGCATTGTGTATGTGGGGCCGCATCGTGCCGTATGGGTCGATGGCAACCCAGAACGGCGGCCGGTCGGTGGCCTGAACCCATTGGCTGTCAGGGTCGCCACTGAGGTAGAACTCTGCTGTACGGGGCGCGCTTCGCCTGACGCTGAGTAGTACTTGGATGTGTTTGTAGAACTCGGTTTCTTGCCTGGTGTTTATCTCTCCGACAAGTTCCCAGTCGCCGCCGGGCCCGGCGCCGTCGAACTTAATCTCCGAAAGTGTCGTCGACACCCATACTTGGGGATCAGTCATCCCCCAATTCTTGCCCGGCGGATAACCCGGCGGCTAGCCGCTACCGGATCTGCGTGTTCGTCCGGCCCGGGAACCAGCCTGGCAACGAGCAGGCCGATGACCGCGTCGGGAAGATGCTTACCTCCGGCCGACTCCGCGGGCGACAGCCTCGATGGCCTCGGTGAGGCGACGTTGCAGGGTCTCCGCGTCGCGACCGGCCGGGGTTGCGCGTGTGCTGTCCCGCAGCGTCTTGACTGTGAGTTCGTAAACGTCCGCGTAGCATCGGCCGTGGGCGTCTTCATAGTCGATCGTCAGGGTGAAATCGTCAGGCACAGGTTCATAGGGTTCATGCGCTGACTGGTAGACATCGTGGATCGCCGTCCCGGGGCCGAACGTCGGGATCGTTCGCCCATGCCTGCGGCGTAGGTACGGCGTAATAAGGCCGCCGGATTCCGGAAGTCCTGGAGTGAACTTGAATTGGACGTTCTTAGCAACGGATGGACCGACGTTCCGGAGGAACAATTCAGCTACGTCCGAAAGCACTCCCGGACGAATCGCGGCGACCATCACTGGGCGCGTACGATCCCGGCTGTCTTGCCTTAAGGCGAGCAGGGTCCACATCGCCACTACCGCTGCGGCAGCGGTGGCGATCGAGCCTATCGCCGTCCAGGTCGTCGTTGGGGCGGCCCACTGGCGATGCAAGAAAGCCGACGATGGCCAACAGGCCACCGAAGCCGACGGCGCTCAAACTGATTGTCCGAACAACACCTTTCGTGGGAGCTTCCACGGCAATCCCCTCCCCATCTGTGGGCGCGCGAGGGAGATCTTAAGATTAAGCACCGCCGAGAGTTGCGCGATTTGATGGCGTTGGAAACCTGACGTCTACGAGATTTGGTGGTCGCTGGCCCATTAGTGCGGGTAGCTCATCTGGTGGCGGCAAGGACCGAGGCTCGCGCGCTTGCTAGCTGGGCCATCTCATCCCCCCACAGGCTGGACCGCAGCCGTCCCGCCGGATACCACGAAACAGGATCCCCTAGCTGACGTCCAACTAGTGATCGGGCCGCCCCACTCTCCCGGGGGCGGCCCGATCACTAACCAACTGCGCTAAGCACAGCCGCTAACGTCCACGAGGCCAGCGGGACAGACTGGCATACCGCTCGCCGTCGTCTGCTACTCCGAAGTGTCGACCACTTCTAGGGCTACTGGTACTGGCGGGTTGTCGTCGAGCGTAATCAAAAATGTATGCCTGCCGATCTGTCGTGGCTCAAAATTGATATGCGCTTTGAGATGTCCGATTATCGTTGAATCCTCGCCGAACTGAACTTCGCTCGCGACGATCGTTTCGGTCGTTTGGTCCGGGTAAAACAATTCGATCACGACCCAGTGCGGTTGGGCGTCCGGCGCGATCTGTGCCAGTACAACTAGCTCGAATGGTGTTACGTAGCCAGGGGGCGGGCGGACCAGACCGTCGGCAACGGCGCCCATCACATTCAGTCGCCCGTCGACAGTGTCGGCGTTCCGGGCGTAGAACGCCGCTGTTATTTTTGCGCCGTTCGGGCTCGCGCCTAGGGGGTCGTATTGCCCACCATGGATGACGATCGGAACCGACTCCCTGCTTTCGAACGCTCCCGTCACGACAATTTCGTAGAGTCCATCGAGTTCCGCGTGCACGTCGATCGGCGTATACACGAATAAGTGCTCGCCGGTCAGATAGCCAGTGAACCCTGGTGATGTGAAAGAGGCGAGACCGCCGTCCGGGGCAATGACCTGCGCGCTAATTGAACTCGCGGACTCGCCGTCGGCGCTGGGATTCTGTAGTAGGCAGACAAGCGATAATCTGGCGCGGCGGTCGTCACCGACTGTCCATGCGGACGGCCCAACGTTAGTGGCGTTGAGTTGTCCGTTAACCTCTTCCGCGTTTTCAGCCAAGAAGACGCCTGTAACTACTGCCATTCACCCAACTTAGTCGACGACGGCCTTACCTAGGGCGGACGTCAATTATCCCAGGGTTGGCGGCGGTGCGCCTCACAAGTCGGGATTCATTCCTGGCCAGCCTGTTTCGATTCCACGTTGGTCTTTGACCGAGTAGCTCGTTGATCGGCGTTTGCTTCGTCCTGGCATGTCGTGCCAGGACACTTTGAGCTGTGCGCTGTTGCGTTCGTCTTGCACGCACATCAATACCACCTGCACCGATTCGCCGGCCGGCAGCGCAGCTAGTTTACGATCCCACATCGGCCACTTCACTTCAGGAGGGTCGTCTTGTGTTTGTGACTGGCCGGTGTCGGCCACCCAGGTTCGAGGTCGGCAGTTCTTGCCGATGAGTTCGAGGTCGTAAGCGGGCGCATCGCCATAGTTGGTCACTCTTAGCCAGTGCCAGGGCGCTCTCACCTGCTCGCCTGGCTGATTGGGATTTTTGGCGCGGAATAGCCGATCAGCGTCTTCTAATGTTTGGCCGCTGCGCACTATGCGCAATGACGCGCGAGGTCGTAACAGCCACCAGTTCGCCGCGAATGTCACGGCAGCCGCAAAGGCTCCGGATGAGACGACGGTGAGCGCCGAGGAGAGAAGCGACATGGCGACAGGCTAACGCGGGCGACCGACGCGACTCGCCGACTCGGGCATCCGCGCGGGCGACATGAGACCAAATCCCCGGCGCGTAGACGGAGTCGTTGAACCCTAGTCTCCGTCTGATTCGTTGACGGATCACCGCGGAGACCGGGGGCCGTCCGACTTTGGCTTCAAGTCCCCAGATATGACGCTGGCCGGATCTTGGGAACACGGCGGGCACTGCCGGCGCCGCGGATCACGCACGGATTGACCCTGATTTCGCCGTCGGACAGCGCGGTCCCCATGATGGTGCGTAATAGCCCGTAGCAGTGGGCGCGCAGCGTCGGCGTCTTGGTGCCCATCTTGGCGTGCCACGCCCGTACGTCGTCGGCGGTTATCGACGCGATCGGCAGCGCCCCGAATGCCGGCACGATGTGAGGTGTCTCCGTAGTGTCGGCACGGCGTGTTGTCCAACAGCAGGAGACGGGGCAACTGGTGGGACCTGGGGGCCAATGTGTGCCGACCCGTCGTGCCCCCGCCACCCTAAGCCGGAGTCGCTGCGACACGTGGCGACGCCTTCCAGAAGGAACTTTGCTTGCTGCATGAGCGCATCGATGAGCTGATCCGTGTTATCGGTAGCGACTGATGAAGGAGCGCACCGATGAAATACGCAGTGATCGCCGCGCTGGTGTTGGCACCGCTGGCACCTGCGCCGGGGGAACAATGCCCGCTTGGCGCACCACCCACCACCGACGGGCAAGGCAAGACGATGGTGTGTGTGCACCACCACGAGTTGAACCACACGAACATCTGGGAGTATCCAGAGCCATCCTGATGGCAGCCGACTAGCGAGTCTTGGTGTACCGCGACCGGCCCAAGGTGGGGTGGGCGGAAGCGGAGGCAATTTCGCGGCAGCCGCACCTGCCACGTGAAAACCGTGGGAGGACCAGGAAAGTGTCCCTTTCGGTTCTCCCGGTTGCTCCTGGTCTATGAATGCAGCCCGAAGGACGGGCTGTGACGACCTAACGGAGATCACCATGAAGAACACCACCCGCAAACCGACTCGCTTCCACTACGCTGCCGCCCTGTTTGGCGCGCTGGGGATCCTCGCGTTGGCTCCTGCCACCGCCTACGCCGAGCCCAACGGGCCCACGGGCCCGAGCGGCGGATGCCACTACACCGACCCTGACGGTTACGACATCCCGATCGACGAGGGCCAGGGCGTCATCGTCGGCGGCAAGCTCGTCACGTGCACGGGCGGGAAAATCGTCGTCAGTGCCGCGCCGGCGCGCACGAACCCCCATCGGCCGGCCGCACCGCCCAATCAGCCGCCGGTGTTGACCCGGAAACTGCAAGCCGCGCAAGCGCACTGAAGCAGTCACTAATCGTCGAGGCCGCCACCGTGCAAACGCGGTGGCGGCTGACGCTTGCGTTCTAAATGCCTACGGCTCGCCCAAACGTCACGCGCCTGAGCTAGGCGACGCTGAGACTTGATTCGGATCGCGTAGCACGTCTTCTTTGCCGTTTGTCCGCCGTTTCTGCGGAAACCGCCCACGGGAATTCCGGTGTGGCGTAAGCTTTCAGCTCATGATCAGGGGGAAGAAAGTCTTGTTGGCGTTACTGCTCGCGTTCGCCGTCTCGACGACTTCGGTGAGCTGCATACCCATCAACATCCCCACCTGCCCGGCGGGCGGCGGCCCGGTCGGCTGCTGACCAAGCGCCTCACGGCCAGAAGCTTCGGCCCGTCGCCGGGCGCCGGTGTCACTTCGACTGGTTGCGGACTTCCTCGCGGCGGGCTGAGACCACCAAAGCCACGCTGAGTAGAACCAGCAATGGCACGAACACGACCGGGTACGCGGCGACCGCGGCCAAGCCGATGATCACGCTCGGCACCGTCAGCGCCAGCGCGGCCGTGGGATGACGACCGCTTAAAACGATGATTCTCCGCAGCAGCGCGAGCGCCTCCGCGGCCCGCGAGTGCCGATCCGGACGCCGGGGGTACGAGTAACGGGTTTCCAGGCCGCAACCCATGCAGGTGCGCCCATACGAGTAGCGGGTTTGCAGGCCACAACCCATGCAGGTTTGGGTGGTCATCCGCCTATGGTCCCATCGCGGCGAGTGGGCTTCGCGACTGGCGCGGTTGTCTGCGTACCGCCGCTAAGCCACAGTGGTGGTCGGCGGCTGGTATCTCAATTCGGGTCTTCCGCGAACGCGCGGACGCGGCGATAATGCAGCATGCGTTTCATCTATGTCGCCGCGGCGATCGGCATGGCCATCACCGTGCCGATGGGGAGCTCGCCGGCTCACGCTGAAACTGGCGTCAATGGTTACGTTCAATGCCTGGGAGGCGATGCGAAGCCCCCGCCGCCGGGGGTAAACGCAGAAGATTGGTTTCCCAGCGTGCATGTGATCGCGACGGATATCGATGGTGGAGTGCCCTCTAACCAAGTAGAGGCAAGGTTAGTCGAAATGGGGGTCGCGCCGGCCGACGCCGTTAAACGGGTGCAGTGCTTCATGGCCAACCGGCCGCATTAACGGCCCCCGGAAATCGCCGGCAAAACGCGACTCATATTTTGAAATACGTCGTGCGTCAATGCTTTTGGCCGACTTCGGCCTTCACACGCGCTCAGCCTTCATGTCCATGTCGATGGTGCCCTGGCACGCCCCGCTCAAGATGTCGGTGTGCATGGTCCCGTTAAGCGATCCGTCGGGTTGCGGGGTGTAGCGCACCGTGGCGCGCGCCGGATTCCATTGAATGGTGGTGTCGGGCATCATGCAGTCCCACTGAAAATCGGTGGTCTGCGACCAGGCCGTTCCATCCCACGTGAACTGAACCGGCTGCGGAACCGTTGGGTTGCTTGGCGGAGGGCCGCTGACGATTGTGGCGACGCATTTTCCGTTGGTGCAGCTCGAGCGGAGACCGTAGGTCTCGGTGTGCTGCCCCTCAGGGTCGCCCACCGCCATGCTGGTCCCGGCCTTGGGCCCAACCATGAACGTGATCGCGTACTGACCGTTCCAGGATGGGTTGTCGGCGAAGGCGGTCGGGGAAAGTGACAGGACGATCGGGAGCGACGCCGCGCATAAACCGACGAACATTTTCAAGCGGTCCGAGGTCATCGTTTCTCCTCTGAGTCCGTGACCATTTCCCCAATGGTCGTACCCAGGGCTATCGGCGACAAGCCTTTTGGCCGATTGCCTCGGCGCCCCCGTTTATCGCGCCTTACCAACCCCACTCGTCAGGGTTCAGGACATCCACCGTGAGATCGTTGTCAGCCGGGGCTTTGGTCCCGTAGGCAAAGGTGAGCAGGGTGCGGCCGTCGTCGAGCGGCTCGGTCGCGACGACGGTGGCATGCCCGATCTTCATCCGGATCTTGTCCCCGGGCTCCAATTCGTCGACACGTTTCAGCGGCATGCTTGACCCGTCAGCGTCAGTGAAACTGGCGATCCCGCCGCTACCGTGGTCATCACGGCGATCCTCCCATGGCTCTAGGGGCGCCCACGGCACGCGCGATGGCTTGTGCAGCTAAGGAAATTGGGAAGCGGTGACCGCCGGTGACCGCAGCGTCTAGCTGCACCTAATCCGAGGACTTCTTCGAGTCTTCGGACTCTTCGTCGTCATCGGACTCGTCGTCGTCGTCTTCGTCATCGTCTTCGTCGTCGTCGTCGTCATCGGAGTCTTTCGACTTCTTCGACTTCTTCGACTCCTTGTCCTTCGAGTCCTTGCCCTTCGAGTCCTTGTCCTCATCGGAATCGTCGGAATCGTCGGACTTGTCGGAGCGGTCGAGCTTGTCGGCGAATTTCGTCAAGAGCTCAGCAAGTTTGCGGGCCTCATCGGAGTCCAGCGAGTCGTCGAATAATTGCTCGTCGCCCTCCGAGACGCGCTGAACGTAAACCGCGTCGTCTTTGATGCCGACGTCCCACCTGCCGCCCTCTTGACGAACCATTTGCTGCCGCCTTCCGACTAGTGAACTGATCGCACAACCGACGCGTCCCGGCGCGTTACTGGGTTGTTTACCCACTTGTGTCGGCAGAGCCTCACTCGTGGAGGTCCGAATCGACCGAGGGGCGTCGGGCTTAACGTGCGATCGGCCGCTTGAAGAAGCACGCGACGGAGAAGGCTCCGCGGTGGTCGGCGTCGAGTCCGACCATTTCCCACCCCAGCCGCCCCAGCTCGTCCGCCCTGAGCTTCATCTCGTCCATGGCGGTATCCCCCTCCCGGTAGTCCCACGTGTACTCCCACTGCTGCGGATACCACTTGCCGTCAGAGGCCAGCCACCAGCCAGGGCCCGGCGAAGGATTGTTCATGTGGTCGTAAGTACCACAGGCCGCAGTGTCCCCCGGAACTGGTCTTGGGCGCGGACGGATCCAGATGCCGTGTTCCTCGGCCGCGGCGACTACGGGGCGTAGGCCCAACCGAGGAAGATGTTTTGCGAATCGTTGGGGCTTGGCCTTATCTCCCGAATGTGCGGCGCAGTGAAGTAGTTGGCGGTTAGGAACTGGCCGTTGCCCTCGCTGAGCATGACGTGGCCCGTGCCGTGATCGAATCCCGGATTGCTCGTGAAAACGAGCGCCCCCTCCGGGATATTGTCGCGGTTGGTGTGGATCTGCCCTTTACGGTTGAAGTCGTTGAAAGCGTCCATCGCCGACGGATATCTGAACGCGTGGTTATACGCCTGCTCGACGAACGCCTCGCATTGAACCGTGCTATTGGGGTCGGCCGCCATTTGGTCGCGAGCCCACGCCAGCGCATGGGCGGCCTTGTCTTCACCGGTCGCTGACGCGGGCCCTCCCCCGCCACTGCAGTCCGGGCCGAGGGCGTCCAGTGTGCGCGTGTCGATATCGACATCGGCGACGTAATGGCCGTCAGTTGTCTTGTACCAGAGGCTGTCCCAACCCCCATTGGCAATCTGGTAGCTGAAGAAGCCCTGCACCGGGTCGCCCGCCGCATGGCACACGAGAGTGAGGACCTGGCCGGCGTTGTAAACGCCGTCTTGACCCGCCTTCAAGTTGGGGCCGTTCATGCGGTTGGACTGCGCTTTGACGGTCGCAGTCGTGTCCGCGTGAGCCGGCGCGGCAGTGGGCAGACCCAGGGCAAAAACGGCTGCCGTCGCTGCCGCGATTGCTGCCTTCATCGCT
>NZ_LZKH01000145.1:0-51831 GCF_001672745.1 Mycobacterium sp. E1386 | reverse complement strand
TGTAGACCTCCTCCAGGTGCGACAGCAGCGCCGGACCCTCATACCAGGGCGTCTGGTCCGATTTGGTCACCACGTTGTCGCCGTGCAGTGCGGAAAGCGGGATGGTGGCCACGTCGTGCACATCAAGTCGGGCGGCGAAGGCGTGGAATTCGTCCCGGATGGCCTCGAATTTGTCTCTGTCCCAACCGATCAGGTCCATCTTATTGACGGCGAGAACGATGTGCTGGATGCCGAGCAGCGAGGCCAGGAAGGCGTGCCGGCGGGACTGCTCCAGCAGGCCGTGCCGGGCATCGACGAGCACGATCACGAGTTGGGCGGTCGACGCGCCCGTCACCATGTTGCGGGTGTACTGGATGTGGCCCGGGGTGTCGGCGATGATGAATTTCCGCTTGGGAGTGGCGAAATAGCGGTAGGCGACGTCAATCGTGATGCCCTGCTCGCGTTCGGCGCGCAAGCCATCGGTCACCAGGGCCAGGTCGGTGTAATCGTGGCCACGATCCTTGGACGTCTGTTCCACCGCAGCCCACTGGTCCTCCATGACGGCCTTGGAGTCGTAGAGCAGGCGGCCGATCAGGGTGGACTTGCCGTCGTCGACGGAACCCGCGGTGGCGAGGCGAAGCAACGTGGTGGGTGTGGCCATCAGAAGTACCCCTGCCGTTTGCGGTCTTCCATCCCGGCCTCCGAGATCCGGTCGTCGGCCCTGGTCGCGCCGCGTTCGGTCAGCCGGGAAACCGCCGTCTCGGCAATGACCTCCTCCACCGTCGAGGCCTCCGATTCCACGCATCCGGTGCAGGTGACGTCCCCGACGGTGCGGAAACGCACCGTCGCTTCGAACACCGGCTCGTCGTCGCGCGGCTGCATGTGCCGGTCGACCGCCAGCAGCATGCCGTCGCGACGGAACACCTTGCGCCGATGTGCGTAATAGATCGAGGGCAGCCCGATGTTCTCCGCGCCGATGTAGGACCAAATGTCGAACTCGGTCCAGTTCGACAGCGGGAAGGCGCGGATGTGCTCGCCCTTATGGTGCCGACCGTTGTAGAGGTTCCACAGCTCCGGCCGCTGCGCCTTCGGGTCCCATTGGCCGAACTCGTCGCGGAAGCTGAACACCCGCTCCTTGGCGCGGGCCTTCTCCTCGTCACGGCGCGCTCCCCCGAACGCCGCGTCGAACTTGTTCTCCCGGATGGCGCGCAGCAGCGTCACGGTCTGGATCGGGTTGCGACCCTGCTTTGGCTCGACCACGCGCCCGGCGTCGATGTCCTCCTGGACCGAGGCGACCACTAGGCGCACGCCGTGCTCGGCGACCAGCTCGTCACGGGTGGCGATCACCTCGTCGAAGTTGTGGCCGGTGTCGACGTGCATCACGGGGAACGGCAACCGCCCGGGCCGAAACGCCCGCAGCGCCAGGTGCAGCATGACGATGGAGTCCTTGCCCCCCGAGAACAGCAGCACGGGCCGCTCGAACTCGGCCGCCACCTCCCGGATGATGTGGATCGCTTCGGCCTCCAATGAGCGCAGATGGCTCAACTCGTACTGGCCGGCGGTGGGGGCCGCTTTCAGATCGCTGGTCATAGCTTCCTCGGGGTAAACCTGGTTGAATCGGTCATATTTGGCAGCTTTGCCCTCCATAGCATCAGTTCGCGCCGACGGTTGTCAAGTGGGGAGGACGGCCATGGGACGTATCGAGTCAAGACCGGCGGCCACCCTTTTCCGGGCGATGCCTGGTGCGACAGCATGAAGGGATGACCTCTGACCCTGCGCCGGCCGGCCCGAGCGGCCGCGACGTCATCGCGCAATTCCTCCCCCAATCGGCGTTCGTCACGAAGCTGGGCATCGTCGCCGACCAACTGGAGGAGCACGAGGTCAGGCTGCGTCTGCCGTGGGACCCGTCGAACGTCACGATCGGCGACATGGTCCATGGCGGCGCTATCGCCACCCTCGCCGACGTCACCGTGATGGCGGCTGCGTGGTGCGGGGCCGAGGCGCCCCCGGAACTGCGGGGCGTCACCGTGTCGATGTCGTTGGACTTCATGGCCCCCGCCCGGGCCACCGACGTGATCGGGGTCGGCCGGGTGCTGCGGCGCGGCCGGTCGCTGGTCAACTGCGAGGCCGACATCATCGACGCGCAGGGCCAGCTCGTCGCGAAGGCCCTCGCCACCTACAAGGTCGGCTAGTACATCGCCGAACGTGTTCTCAGGGCGCAGAAACGGGCAATTTCTCGCCCTGAGAACACGCTCGGCGAATGGGGCGACGCTAGAGCGTCACTTCCTCGAGCTTGCCCGTGGCGACGTCGAAGACGAACCCGCGAAGCGAGACATGCTTGGTGACGAACGGGCTGCTGTCGATGCGGCGCAGCGACTGCTGGACGTCCTCGCCCACGTCGGGAAACGCCTCGGCCGCCCACGGCGGCTTGAGGCCCGTCTCCTCCTGGATGGCGCGCTTGAAGTCGTCGTCGGTGAACGTCAGCATCCCGCAGTCGGTGTGGTGGATCAGGATGACCTCCCGGGTCCCCAGCAGCCGCTGGCTGATCGCAAGCGAGCGGATGACGTCGTCGGTGGCGACCCCGCCGGCGTTGCGGATGACGTGCGCCTCCCCCTCCTTGAGGCCGAGGAGGCGGTAGACGTCGAGCCGGGCGTCCATACACGCGACCACCGCCACGTGTTTGCTCGGCGGCATCGGCAGCGGGCCATGGAAACCGCTCGCGTATTGGGCGTTGTTCGCCAAGTAGTCATCGGTAACCGTCACGCACGCCTCCTCGGGATATCGCGGCCCGAAAGTAGCAACGAACCACTCGTAATTCACTCATGAGAATCAGCCGGATCACAAGGACGGGGGAGGCTCGTTAACCTGTCCCAATGCGAGGCGGGCGGTGCGGTCGGGGATGATCCGCTTCTTGGCGCGCCGATTGCTGAACTACGTCGTGCTGCTGGCGCTGGCGTCGTTTCTGACGTTCTGCCTGACGTCGGTCGCGTTCCGGCCACTCGACAGCCTGTTGCAGCGCAGTCCTCGGCCGCCGCAGTCGGTGATCGACGCCAAGGCTCACGCACTCAACTTGGACAAGCCGATACCGATCCGCTACGCGCAGTGGGCCTCGCACGCGGTTCGCGGCGACTTCGGCAAGACGATCACCGGACAGCCCGTCGGCGCCACCCTCTGGCGCCGCGTCGGGGTCACCCTGCGGCTCCTGGTCGTCGGGTCGCTGGCCGGCACGGTACTGGGCATCGTGGCCGGGGCCTGGGGAGCCATCCGCCAATACCGACTCAGTGACCGCCTCGTCACCATGGTGGCGCTGCTGGTCCTGAGCACTCCGACGTTCGTCATCGCCAGCCTGCTGATCCTGGCTGCACTGCGAGTGAACTGGGCTTTGGGTGTGCAGTTGTTCGATTACACCGGCGAAACCTCGCCCGGGGTGAGCGGCGGGCTCGGACACCAGTTGGTGGACCGGTTGCGGCATTTGATCCTGCCCACCCTGACCCTGACCTTGGCCGCCGCCGCCGGATACAGCCGCTATCAGCGCAACGCGATGCTCGACGTTCTGGGCCAGGATTTCATTCGCACCGCGCGCGCCAAAGGGCTTACCCGCCGGCGCGCGTTGGTCAAACACGGGCTGCGTACGGCGCTGATACCGTTGGCCACCCTGTTCGCCTATGGGGTGGCCGGGCTGGTCACCGGTGCGGTGTTCGTCGAAAAGATCTTCGGCTGGCATGGCATGGGTGAATGGCTGGTGCAGGGCATCGCCACACAGGACACTTACATAATCGCCGCGATCACACTGTTCTCGGGCACGGTGGTGCTGCTGGCCGGGCTACTCTCCGACGTCTTCTACGCCGCTCTCGATCCGAGGGTGCGGGTGTCATGACAACCGAGCCCAAAGTGGAAGGCGCTCAGGGACTCTCGGACCCGAAGGCATCGCGATTCACCTCGCGCCGGACCCTCGTGCTACGCAGGTTCGTTCGCAACCGATTGGCCGTCGTGTCGCTGACGCTGCTGGTGCTGCTCTTCGTCGGCTGCTACACGCTGCCTGCGGTGCTGCCGTATTCCTATGACGACCTCGACTTCGAGGCCCTGCTGCGACCACCGAACGGCCGGCACTGGTTGGGCACCAACGCACTCGGTCAGGACTTGCTGGCGCAAATCCTCCGCGGCATGCAGAAGTCAATGCTGATCGGTGTCTGCGTGGCGGTCATCTCAACCGGCATCGCCGCCACCGTCGGTTCGATCGCCGGCTATTTCGGCGGCTGGCGCGACCGCGCGCTGATGTGGCTGGTCGACCTGCTGCTGGTGGTGCCCAGCTTCATCCTCATCGCGATTGTCACACCGCGAACCAAGAGCTCGGCCAACATCCTGATGCTCGTCTTGCTGCTGGCCGGATTCGGCTGGATGATCAGCTCGCGCATGGTGCGCGGCATGACCATGAGTCTGCGTGAACGCGAATTCATCAGGGCCGCAAGGTACATGGGGGTGTCCAGCCGAGGGATCATCCTCGGCCACGTGGTACCGAACGTGGCCTCCATCTTGATCATCGACGCCGCCCTCAACGTCGCCTCGGCCATCCTGGCCGAGACCGGGCTCAGCTTTCTCGGTTTCGGCATTCAGCCGCCCGACGTGTCACTGGGCACGCTGATCGCCAATGGCACCCAGTCCGCGACCACCTTCCCCTGGGTGTTCCTGTTTCCGGCGGGCGTGTTGGTGTTGATCCTGGTGTGCGCCAACGTGACCGGCGACGGCCTGCGCGACGCGCTGGATCCCGGCAGCGGCATGCTGCGAGGTGGCGCCCGGTGAGCGCGCTGCTCGAGGTGAGCGACTTGGCCGTCACCTTTCCGACGGACGGCCAACCGGTGACCGCGGTGCGCGGCATCAGTTACAGCATCGCCCCGGGTGAGGTTGTGGCGATGGTCGGCGAATCGGGCTCGGGCAAGTCCGTTTCGGCGATGGCGGTGATGGGCCTGCTGCCGGAATACGCGCGGGTGCGAGGCTCGGTGCGGTTGCACGACACCGAGTTGCTGGGCCTCGGGGACGAGGCGATGTCGCGGTTTCGCGGCAAGACGGTCGGCATGGTGTTCCAGGACCCGATGTCCGCGCTGACGCCCGTCTACACCGTCGGCGACCAGATCGCCGAGGCGATCGCGATTCACCAGCCGCACGTGGGCAAGAACGCAGCCCGCCGGCGCGCCGTGGAGCTGCTCGAGTTGGTCGGTATCGCGCAGCCGGAACGCCGCGCCCGGGCGTTTCCGCACGAGCTGTCCGGCGGCGAGCGACAGCGGGTGGTCATCGCGATCGCGATCGCCAACGACCCGGATCTGCTGATCTGTGACGAACCCACCACCGCGCTGGACGTCACCGTGCAGGCGCAGATCCTCGAGGTGCTCAAGACGGCGCGCGACGTCACCGGCGCGGGGGTGCTGATCATCACCCACGACCTGGGCGTGGTCGCCGAGTTCGCCGACCGGGCGTTGGTGATGTACGCCGGCCGGGTCGTCGAATCCGCCGGGGTGCACGACCTTTACCGCGCTCGCCGAATGCCCTACACCGTTGGGCTATTGGGCTCCGTTCCCCGGCTGGACGCCGCCCAGGGCACTCGGCTGGTCCCAATCCCCGGCGCGCCCCCGTCGCTGGTAGGCCTGGAGCCCGGCTGCCCCTTCGCGCCGCGCTGCCCCCTGGTCATCGACGAATGCCGCGCGGACGAACCGGAGTTGCTCCCGGTCGGGGTGGATCACCGCGCGGCCTGCATCCGCACCGACCGGGTCAACGGGCGCAGCGCCGCTGACATCTACGGGGTCAATACGGAAGCCCCCCGAATCGAATCCGGTGACTCGACGGTCGTCGTGCGCGTGCGCGATCTGGTCAAGACGTACCGGCTGACGAAGGGCGTGTTGTTGCGCCGCACGGTCGGTGAGGTCCGCGCGGTCGACGGTGTCAGTTTCGAGCTGCGCCAGGGCCGCACGCTGGGCATCGTCGGCGAGTCCGGCTCCGGCAAGTCGACCACCCTGCACGAGATCCTGGAGCTCGTTGCGCCGCAATCGGGCTCGATCGAAGTGCTCGGTAGCGATGTCGCCACCCTGAGCGCCTCCCGCCGGCGATCGTTGCGACGCGACCTTCAGGTGGTGTTCCAGGATCCGGTGGCCGCGCTGGACCCCCGCCTACCGGTGTTCGACCTGATCGCCGAACCGTTGCTGGCCAACGGCTTCGACAACGACCAGACCAACGCGCGCGTCGCAGAGCTGCTCGACATCGTGGGGTTGCGCCGGGCCGACGCCGCACGCTATCCGGCCGAGTTCTCCGGCGGGCAGAAGCAGCGCATCGGCATCGCCCGGGCGCTGGCATTGCAACCGAAGATCCTGGCGCTCGACGAGCCGGTGTCCGCTCTCGACGTCTCCATCCAGGCCGGCATCATCAACCTGCTGCTCGACCTGCAGGAGCGGTTCGGCCTGTCGTATCTGTTTGTGTCCCATGACCTTTCGGTGGTCAAACACCTTGCTCACCAGGTGGTGGTGATGTATGCCGGTGCGATCGTGGAGCAGGGCGACAGCCGGCAGGTGTTCGGCGATCCGCAGCACGAATACACCCGGCGGCTTCTGGGCGCCGTGCCACAACCGGATCCGGGCAACCGTGTCTAGGCGGGCCGCGACGGCGGTTCTCGTTGTGGCGCTTACGCTCTCCGGCTGCTCACCGGCCATCAACGTCATGCCGGAAACCGGACATAACGCCGCCGAGATCGGCACGACCAGCGATATCAACCCCCAGGACCCCGCCACCTTGCGGGACGGCGGCAGCCTGCGGCTGGCGCTCAGCGACTTTCCGCCCAACTTCAACATCCTGCACATCGACGGCAATTCGGCGGAAGTGGCCGCCATGATGAAGGCCACGTTGCCACGGGCATTCATCATCGGCGCCGACGGCTCGACCACGGTCGACACCGACTACTTCACCAGCGTCGAACTCACCGGCACCGCACCGCAGGTGGTGACTTACACGATCAACCCGAAGGCGGTGTGGTCCGACGGCACCCCGATCACGTGGGAAGACATCGCCAGCCAAATCCACGCGCTGAGCGGAGCGGACAAGACGTTCGAGATCGCGGGACCCGGCGGAGCCGACCGGGTCGCGTCGGTCACCCGGGGTGTCGACGACCGGCAGGCCGTCATGACCTTCGCCAAACCGTATGCTGAGTGGCGCGGCATGTTCGCCGGCAACGGCATGTTGCTGCCCAAGAGCGTCACGGCCACGCCGGAGGCGTTCAACAAGGGCCAACTCGATGGGCCCGGCCCGTCTGCCGGCCCCTTCATCGTCACGTCGCTGGACCGCACCACCCAACGGATCGTGTTATCCCGCAACCCGAAATGGTGGGGCGCCCGTCCCCGCCTGGACAACATCACCTACCTGGTGCTGGATGACGCCGCGCGGCTGCCCGCACTGCAGAACAACACCATCGACGCGTCGGGCGTCGGTACGGTCGACCAGCTGACCATCGCGCAGCGCACGAAGGGAATCTCGATCCGGCGGGCCCCGGCCCCCGCGTGGTCGCACTTCACGTTCAACGGGGCGCCCGGATCGATCCTGGCCGACAGGGCGCTGCGCCTCGCCGTAGCCAAGGGCATCGACCGGCGCACCATCGCCAAGGTCGTCCAATACGGCCTCACCAGCGATCCGGTGGCGCTGGGCAACCACATCTATGTCGCGGGGCAGAAGGGCTACCAGGACAACAGCGCCGTCCTCCCGTACGACCCGGACGCGGCCAAGCGGGAGCTCGACGCCTTGGGCTGGAAGCTCAACGGCCAATTCCGCGAGAAGGACGGCCGCCCGCTGGTCATCCGCGACCTGTTCTACGACGCCCAGGGCAGCCGCCAGTTCGCCCAGATCGCGCAGCACAGTCTCGCCCAGATCGGCGTCAAGCTCGACCTCGTCGCCAGAGCCGGCAGCGGGTTCTTCACCAACTACATCAACGTCGGGGATTTCGACATCGCCCAATTCAGTTGGCTCGGCGATGCGTTCCCGCTGTCGGCGCTGACCCAGATCTACCTATCCGGCGGCGAGAGCAACTTCGGCAAGATCGGCAGCCCGCAAATCGACGCGGCTATCGAGCGGACCCTCGAAGAGCTCGACCCCGGCAAGGCGCAGGAGTTGGCCAACGATCTCGACAAACTCATCTGGGCCGAGGGGTTCAGCCTGCCGCTGACGCAATCGCCGGGCGATGTCGCGGTGCGCAGCACGCTGGCCAATTTCGGCGCCGCCGGGCTCGGCGACCTGCGCTACACCGCCATCGGGTTCATGCGCGGCTGACCCGCCGCAGCGGCGCCGGGATCGGCAGGAGGCCCTCCACCGCGGCCGCCACCCCGATCGCCTTCCACAGCAGGCGCAGCTCGGGGCGCGGCGGAAGCGCGTCGAGCGCCTGGGCTTTCGCGGCGAGCCCGTCGAATTCGCCGCGCGACACCGCCTGGGCGATCGCGATCGCGGCGGGCTCGCGGAAGTCCAGCGCGCTGTGCGCCATGGTGGGCAGCTTCAACAGCACCGCGTGAGGCAGCAGTGCGGCGACGCGCTCGGCGACCGCCGGCGGCGTGATGAGGTCGCGGCCCCCGGAAACCACCGCGGTGGGCCACCCGAAGTGGGGCATCTCGGCCACCAGGTCATAGGGCTCGTCCTCGAAAGTCGCCGTCTGCGTGCGCGCCTCGCGTTCCGCCACGGCCGGGTCCAGCGGAAGCCCGTCGGGTTCGGCGGCGTAGTTGAGTTCGCGGAACGCGATGCGGCTCACCAGGTCTTCCTCGTAGCGATATGGCAGGTTGCTCAGGGTGGTGAACCGGGACATGACCCACCACAACAGCTTTCGGCCATTCAGCAGCAGGTCGAGTTCACGCTCGAGCAGGTCGGCGCCGCCATAGCCGTAGATCGTCGCCACGACTTGGGTATTCGCCGCGGTCATCACTCCGGCGTCGACGAGCTTGCGCATCTTGGGCGCCAGCGCCGCGGTTTCAGGGCTATCGCCCCTGAGCAGCAGCCGACGGATCGCGCGGCGCACGATCACGATGTCATGCCGCGACAGCAGCGGAGAATCGAGGATCATCGCCCGCACCCGGCCGGGATGGCGCACACCGAACCCGGAGGCGATGTAGGTGCCATACGACGCGCCGTAGATGACGGCCGATTCGACGTGGGCGTCGTCGAGCACGGCGGCGATGTCGTCGACGACCTGGTTCACGGTGATCGCTTCGGGGGGCAGGTCCGCGCCCGAGTCGTCGTGGCGCGACATACCCACCCCGCGGTGTTCGATCATGATGACGTCCAGGCCGGCCGCGGCCGCACGGCGCCGCAGGCCCTTGTACATCTGCACCGACGCCACACCGGGACCGCCCGGAATGATGACCAGCGGGTGCGCCGACTTCCGGCCGGTGCGCACGTAGTACAGATCGAACTCTTCGCTGGTCTCCGGCGAGATCGGCCGACGCACGGGTCGCACACCCGGTAACGCCGCGAGCTTCTCCTGAACCCGGCGCCGTTTGGCATTCATCGTCATCGGTGTCGGCCCGCCATGGTCCCATTCTGCCGGGACGGCCGGCGGGCACCGTCGCAGCGGTCCACAGCCGGCGTTCGAGGCAGCTCAGCGGGTTGGCGCTAGGCGCTGAGATCGATGCGGTGCGCGCCCTTGACGCCGTCATACCGGTCGGGACTGCAGGTGAGCACGATCACCTGACCGTGCGTGCCCACCGTGTCGAAGACCTCGCCCATCTTCGCCAGCCGGTCGGGATCGGTGAACCCCAGCGCGTCGTCGACCACCACCGGAACGGCGTCTTCCTTGGCGACCAGGGCGGCGCCGGCCAGTCGCGCCAGGATGCCGAGCTGCTCCTTGGCACCGCCCGAGAGGGATTCGTAGGGCACCGTGACGCCGTCGAGCGTGCGGCTACGGATGCACAGGTCGCTGTCGATGTCGACCTCGAACGTGGGCCCGAACACCGGCCGGCCGAGCCGCTCCAGTTCCGCCCGGTAGGGCTCGACGTACCGCTGCCGAGTGGTGTCGCGGTGGCGCGTCATGACCGATCGCAACAGCCGCGCCGCACGGGCCCGGCCGCCGACCCGGATGTGCTCGCTGGCGGCGTGTTCCCGTTCGGTTTCCGCGGCGTCGAGCTTGCCCTGGCGTCCCTCGCTGCCGAACACCGAGAGTTCGATGGTGATCTCGCGCAATGCGCGCGCCGCCTCTTCGTAGCGTTCGCGCAGTTCCTCGGCTCCCTTTGTAGCAGAGGCTAATTCGCTGTGCACCGCATCCGGATTCGCCGCCGCGAGCCCGGCGGCGAGCTCGGCGTGCCGATGTTCGGCGGCCCGCGCCGCTTGCAGCGCCGCGTCCGCCGAGGCCGCGAGTTCGTCATCGCCGGCCGACGCCCGCTCCCGGGCCAGCCTGTCGGTGGCGGCGTCGAGCTCGCCGCGTTGCGTCTCCAAGTTGTTGCGGAGAACCGTTGCGCGGGTCGCCAACTCGGTGAGCCGGGCGGATTCGGCGGTGGCGGTCCGACGGCGGTCGTCGCACTCCGCCATCGCGACCAGGTGAGCCTTCTCGAGTGCATCGAGTTCGTCCCGGGCCGCGCCGATGTCCGCCACGGGGAGACCGGCCTGGGCCGGCTGCCCGGCGCGCAGCTCTGCGAGTCGCGTGCGTAGCTGGTCGATCTCCTGGTCACCGCACAGGCCGGCCAGCGTTGCGCTCAGCTGGTCGCGGCTGCCCTGCAGTTCGCGGCGATGCTGATCGGCGGATCGAGCGGCGGCGAGATCGGCCACTCGGGCAGCGGATAACGCGGCGGCCAATTCTTCTTGCGCGGCAGTGTGTTTCGCTTGGACATCGAGCGCCGTCGCGCCCGGACTGATCCGCGCGGTCAGCACGCCGGGGACTTGGACCGAGGTGGGTCCGGTGGTCGTGATGGACCAGGTTTGACCCGCGGCCAAAGACACTCGTTGCTCACCGATGGTGAGCTCGATGTCCGCGGCGGCGGTGAACTCGACCGCGGCGGACGTCGACGCCAACTGGTCGCCGATGCGATCGGCCGCGGCGGCGGCGTTCTCGATTCGCCGCAGCAACTGCTCGGTGATGGCGATCTCGCTGAGTGCCGCACACACTTGATCGCGGTCCCGCAGGATGGCCTCGATCTTGGCCACTCGGGCGCTCAACCGGTCGGCTTCTTCGCGGTCGGCTTGCTGAGCGACGGCGCGCCGGGCGGATTCGACGCGGGACTGCAGGCCGACAAGCGCCGCGGCGGCATTCTCGGCTGCGGCGTCGGCGGCCTCGGCCCCGGCGCGCGCCGTGTCGCACGCGTCGGCGGCGGCCTGCGCTTCGGCCTCGGCGGTAGCGACAACGGTTGTGCGGGTGCTGATTTCGGCGAGCAGTTGCAGCCGTGAGTGGTGGGCGGTTGTCGCGGCGGCGCTCGTCGCCGCCGCTGCGGCCGCGATCAACTCGGCCTCGCGCGCCTGACTGGTGAGTTCGTCGATCTTTTCCGCGGCCTCTTGCGCCGCGGCGAGCCGGGGGCGGCCGGCGATGCGCTGCTGCGACAACTCCGCGACGCGTTCGGTGAGGACGGCATGGCGACACACCCGCTCGTCGACCTCGGCGACCGCCGCCGCGTACTCGGCGACCGCGGCTTCTGCGTCGGCCAGTCGCGTGATCGCCGCGGCCCATTCGCCCGTCGGACGCCCGGTGGCGGTGAAATAGCGTGCGTATTCGGCGTCGATCCGCTCGATGAGCAGTGGCTCGGTGCCCGACAGGGCCCCGGAGTCGCCTGCCGCGACATCGAGCGCGCGCGAGAGCGCGTCGCAGCCCGACAGGTCCACCGCCGCGGTCGACGCGGACTGCAGCACCCGCTGGGCATGCCACAGGTCGCTGTCCACCGTCTCGGCCAGCATCGCGCGGACGCGTTCGTGCGCCTCGTCGCCGGTGAGCTGCTCGCGGTGCGGGGCCTGAATCGTCAGCTCGGTTTCACATTTCTTGTGGAACCGCTTCCGGTAGATGAATCGATAAGGGCCACAGCTCAATTCGGCGCTCACCTCGGAGCCGACATCACTGTTGGTGGGTTTGACCTGCTTGACTTCCTTTTTCGTCGAGCGGTCCCTGGACTCCAGCAGTAGGTCCAGGGCCTCGACCATCGACGACTTGCCGATCTCGTTGGCGCCACACACCACGACGACGCCATGGTCGGGGAACTCGATCTCCCGATGCGTGATACCGCGGTAATTCGTCAGGGTCAGGCGGTGCAACTTCACGCGGCGCCCCGATCGGTGAGGCGCAGTAACAGCGCCAGCGCGGCCTGCGCGTCGACGGCCGTGTCGCAGTCACCCTCGCGCGCGGTTGCCACCAGCTCGTCCACCGCCGCCGCGGCGAATCCCCCGATACCGAGGTCGCTGAATTCGCCGTCGGCCGGGATGACCGCCAGGTCGGTGCGGCGTTCCCACAGGCCGAGCCAGGCGTACAACCGCGCGTACTTGTCCAGGCAGGCATCCAGCGCCGCGCGGTCGGTCACCGTCAGCGATCCGGTGAGCGCCAACCGCACCACGGTGCGGTCCTTTTCGGCCATCAAGTCCAAGTTGACGTCGAGGTCGGCGATGTCGCGGCGAGTGTCGACCTGTCGGTGCATGGTGACGAACCGCCAGCGGCCGACATGCCGCGAGTCCACCGTGACGGCGCGGCGCGGATCGGCTTCGTCGATCTCGACGATGAGGACATGCCCCGGGTCGGATTCCACATCGTCGAAGTTGGTGACCTCCGGCGCACCGGAGTACCAGACCCGGCCGCTGTTGCCGACGTGCGTGCGGGAATGCTTGTCGCCCAGTGCCACATAGTGCACCGTGCCGTTCGCCAGGGCATCGTCGAGCGCGGCGAGCCGGATCAGGGAAGGCTTGTCGCGATCGGGGTCCAGCACGTCGACCCCGCCGTGGGCGACCAGGATTCGGGTGACCGGTTCCGGGGTCAGGTCGTCAAGGACTTCCGCGACCAGGTCGGTGGTCGGGGCCTTGGATCGCCAAGGCGCGGCCACGATCTCGAGCCCGGGCCTGACCTGGTGCACGCCGGCCCGGTCGAGCACCACCACGTTGTCGGGGCGTTCGGCGGTGAAGAGTGCGCTGGTGTAGACCGAGGACGCGTCCAGCGGGTCGTGGTTGCCCGGCAGCAGGTAGACGGGAATCCCGATCGCGCGCATGGCTTCCAGGGACTGCCCGACAACCCGCGGGGGAAGCTGATTGTGTTCGAAGACATCACCGCTCACCACGACGAACTCGGCACCCACCTCCGCCGCCAGCGCCCCCAAACCGGCCACCGCATCCCGCCGGGCCGCGGAGTATCGCGGCTGGGCGTCGCCGGCGAGGAAGTGCCGGGTCATGCCGAGCTGCCAGTCCGCGGTGTGCAGGAATCGCATGGCGGTGGCCCCCTTTCGAACTGCGTGGTTACCAGGGCATTGCGAGCTTAAGTCCGCGCACCGACAAGACGCGGGACCTCGCCCGGCAGGTCTCCGAGCGGGTGCTTTGCGATTCTTTGGGCGCCGCGATTGCGAGTTTCGCGAGCACGGGCGAAAGGTCTAGCGCGAGTGTGCGTCTGTGGCGGTTTCAGGGGCCCCGCACCAACAACTTCCACCACCGGAGAAAAGCTTTTGCCTGACGGCGACGATGACGACGACGCGGCATAGGGGTTAGCGTGGCTTCCGTGAAAGACCAGCGCACGTTGCTGTTGATGCGCCACGCGAAATCCGACTACCCACCGGGGGTTGCGGACCACGACCGGCCGCTGGCGCCCCGCGGGATCCGAGAAGCCGGACTCGCCGGTGATTGGCTGCGCGCCAACGTGCCGGCGATCGACGCCGTGCTGTGCTCCACCGCGACACGTACCCGGCAGACGTTGGCCAACACGCGCATCGGTGCCCCGGTGCGGTACAGCGACCGGCTCTACGGCGCCACGCCCGGGACCATGATCGAGGAGATCAACACGGTCGGCGAGGAAGTCGAAACTCTGCTCGTCGTCGGTCACGAACCGACGATGTCCGCGGTGGCCCTCGGCCTGGCTGGCAGTGGCACCGATACCGCTGCGGCCGAACGAATTTCGGTCAAGTTCCCGACGTCCGCGATCGCCGTGCTGACGGTCACGTCCGGATGGGGAGACCTCGAACTCGGTAACGCGCAGTTGACCGGGTTCGAGGTGCCGCGCTGAGCTACGAGTTCGTGGCCAGCGTGAGTTCCATCAGCTTGAGGGCCTGACCGCAGGCGTCGATGCCGGGCGCCTGGGGGTTGACCCACCAGCCGACCACTCCGGCCGCGTCGCTGGCCACTCCGCACGCGCCGTTCGGGTCATCCGGGCGCATCACGATCGAATCGATTCCCGCGATGTTGCGCGTCTCGACCTTGTACTTTAGGAAGTCGGCGACCTTGCGTTCGTTGCTCAAGCTGCCCTGCTCGAACCAGAACCGGGTGATGTCGATCAGCCCGGCCGGGTTGGCGGCCTGCCACCGGCAGATCGCGCCGACGAACGTGCTCTGGATGTCGAGCGGGTCGGCACCCACGGTCTTGGCCAGGATGTCGCTGGTCAGCACCTCACACTCCTTGAGCAGGTTTGGATACTGCTGCTGGGAGTTGTTGTTGCGGGTGGGGCCGCCCGCCTTCACGGCGTTGCCGGCGACGGACCTCGAACATCCGGTCAATACCAGTAAGGCCGCGATCAAGACGGCTACCACGGCGCGGACGCTTCTTCTGGTCATTTGGAGTTCGCAATCGACTGACGCGCCAATTCTTTGGCTATGTCGCACGGCGGGGGGAACGGCTTTTGGCTGAAGCTGATCGACCACTCGATGAAGTCGTCCTGAAATTGGATGCCCACCTCGCAGAGCGAGTCGCCCAGGTTCGGCTCGTTTCCAATCGCGATGAAGCCGCCGTGTCCGTTGATGTTGATGTCATCGACGCTGGCGCGCGACAGCTCCTCGGTCTTGCGCTCACGTCCGATCGGGCTGCCGCGATACCAGGAGAAGGAGAAGTGCGGACCGAGGATGCCGCCACCCGCCAGCCATTGGCAGCCGACGGAGTTTCGTGCGGTGTTGATCAGCCCGGTTACCTTGGTCAGCTCGGCCACCGTCTGATCGCTGATGCCGCCGCACTGGGGAAACATCGGCCCGTGGTGGCCCTCCGAATTCCCCGGCGCTGTCGACGACGTCGCGCCCGGTTTGTTGCCCCCCGAATCGGAGCACGCCGCAACCGCGGGGACCAGGATCGCCAAGGCTAACGCCGCACCGGCCAGCGCCCTCGAGTTACGCCGCACCGCTACCCTGCTTCTGCTCAGCCTGCTGCCGGTCCACACGATGCACTGTAGCGGCAGCTCAGCGGGTCAACCACCGACGCGCCTGAGCAGGCGTTTCAGGCGCCCCCACGCGGGTTGGGCCATCCGGTGGCTGCTGGCCACCGCGGGACGCGCCGTATGCGACCCTTACGAAATGCTCCTGGCACTGCTGCGCCAGTACATCCAGCCGTACCGGCGGCTGGTCGCAGTGCTGATGGCGCTCCAGCTGACCAGCACGCTGGCTTCGCTCTACCTGCCGACGGTCAACGCCGCGATCATCGACGAGGGCGTCGCCAAGGGCGACACGGCCACCATCGTCCGGCTCGGCATGGTGATGCTCTCGGTCACCGGGTTGCAGGCGTTGTGCGCGGTCGCGGCGGTCTACTTCGGCTCACGAACCGGGATGGGTTTCGGTCGCGACCTGCGTGCCGCAATGTTCGACCACATCACCACCTTCTCCGAGCACGAGACCGCCCGCTTCGGCGCACCCACGCTCCTGACACGCAGCACCAACGACGTCCGCCAGATCCAGTACCTGGTTCAGATATCGAGCACGGTGCTGGTCACCGCGCCCATCATGTGCGTCGGCGGAATCTTGATGGCCATCCACCAGGAGGCGGCGCTGACCTGGCTGCTGCTGGTGAGCGTTCCCATCATGGCCGTGGCCAATTACTGGGTGATGGCGCACATGCTGCCCCTGTTCCGCAGGATGCAAGGCCTGATCGACGGCATCAATCGGGTGATGCGCGACCAGCTTTCCGGTGTCCGGGTCGTCCGCGCCTTCGCCCGCGAAGGCTACGAGCGCGACCGATTCGCCCGCGCCAACGCCGCCCTGTCGAACACGGCGCTGGCCGCCGGCAACTGGCAGGCGGTGATGCTGCCGGTGACCACGCTGACCGTCAACGTGTCCAGCGTCGCATTGATCTGGTTCGGTGGACTGCGCATCGATCGCGGCCAAATGCAGGTCGGCTCGCTGACCGCCTTTTTGGCCTACTTCACCCAGATCCTCATGGCGGTGTTGATGGCGACCATGACACTGGTGGTGCTCCCGCGAGCGTCCGTGTGCGCCGAACGAATCACCGAGGTGCTCGCCACCCGGTCCGCGGTCACCGACCCGCCGCGGCCGGTGTTCCCGGCCGGCGGGATCACCGGGGTGGTGCGCGTGGCGGGTGCGAGATTCACCTACCCGGGCGCCGACAGCCCGGTGCTGCAGGACATTTCGTTGACGGCATTGCCCGGCACCACCACGGCCATCGTCGGCAGCACCGGTTCGGGAAAGTCGACGCTGGTGTCGCTGATCTGCCGGCTCTACGACGTGACCGGCGGCGCCGTCCTGATCGACGACGTCGATGTCCGCGATTACCACACAGAGCGGCTCTGGTCCGCGATCGGGCTGGTTCCCCAGCGCGGCTATCTGTTCTCCGGGACCGTGGCCGACAACCTGCGCTATGGCAAGGCGGACGCGACTGACGACGAGATGTGGGAAGCGTTGCGGGTGGCCGACGCCGATGGATTCGTCCGCGCACACGATGACGGGCTGCGAATGCGGGTGGCCCAGGGCGGAATCAACTTCTCCGGCGGTCAGCGGCAGCGACTGGCGATTGCGCGCGCGGTCATCCGCCGCCCCACCATCTACCTCTTCGACGACTCGTTCGGGGCTCTCGACGTGCACACCGACGCGCGCGTGCGGACGTCGCTCAAGCAGGTAGCGGGCGAGGCCACCGTCATCGTTGTCACCCAACGGGTTTCGACCGCCGCCCAGGCCGACCAGGTGATCGTCGTCGACGGCGGGAAGCTGGTGGGCACCGGCACGCACGAATCGCTGGTCACCGACTGCGCCACCTACGCGGAGTTCGCCGACTCGCAGTCGGTGAGCGCATTGCGCTCAGGCCAGGCCGGGGGCGCCCCATGACCGTCACGGCCACCCGAGGGGTGACCCCGGCCCCGGCCGGGCGGTCGCGCGACTTCTGGGGTTCGGCCGCCCGGCTGGTGAAACGGCTTGCGCCGCAACGCCGGCTGAGCGCCGCGGTGATCACGCTGGGCGTCACGGGGACGGTGATCGGGGTCGTCGTCCCCCGAATCCTCGGGCATGCCACGGATCTGCTGTTCAACGGCATGCTCGGCCGACAGCTCCCAGCGGGCATCACGAAGGCGCAGGCCGTCGCCGCGGCCCGGGCCCGGGGCGAGGGCACCTTCGCAGACCTGCTGTCGGGGATGAATGTGGTGCCGGGCAAAGGAGTGGACTTCGGCGCGGTGGCGCGGACCCTGGTCCTGGCGCTGGGCCTGTATCTCATTTCGGCGCTGCTGATTTGGGCGCAAGCGCGGCTGCTCAACGTCACCGTGCAACGCACCATGGTCGCGCTGCGTTCCGATGTCGAGGACAAGATCCATCGGCTGCCGCTGTCGTACTTCGATGGGCGCCAGCGCGGCGAGCTGCTGAGCCGGGTCACCAACGATATCGACAACGTGCAGTCGTCGCTGTCGATGACCATCAGCCAGCTGGTGACGTCGATCCTGACCGTGGTGGCGGTACTGGCGATGATGGTGTCGATCTCGCCGCTGTTGGCGCTGATCGCGGTGGTGACGGTGCCGTTGTCGTTGATGGCGACGCGCGCGATAGCGCGGCGCGCGCAGCGCCTGTTCGTGGCGCAGTGGACCAGCATCGGTCGCCTCAACGCCCACATCGAGGAGACCTACAGCGGCTTCACGGTGGTCAAGACGTTCGGCCACCAGGCCGCGGCGCGCCAGCATTTCCGCGACTGCAACGACGACGTCTACCACGCCAGCTTCGGCGCTCAATTCTTCTCCGGCCTGGTGGCCCCGGCGACGGCGTTCATCGGCAACCTCGGCTACGTGGTCGTCGCCGTGGTAGGCGGCCTGCAGGTGGCCACCGGCCACATCACTCTCGGTGGTATCCAGGCGTTCATCCAGTACGTCCGGCAGTTCAACGCCCCGATCAGCCAGGTGGCCGGGATGTACAACACCCTGCAGTCCGGGGTGGCCAGCGCTGAGCGGGTGTTCGATCTGCTTGACGAGCCCGAGGAACCGCCGGATCCGGCACCCACCCTGGCGCCGCCCAACGGCGACGCCGCGCGGCCGGCGGGACGCGTCGAGTTCCAGCACGTGAACTTCGGCTACCGCCCGGATATCCCGGTGATCCATGACCTGTCGATGGTGGCCGAGCCGGGTACCACCGTGGCGATCGTCGGACCCACCGGTGCCGGCAAGACCACGTTGGTGAACCTGCTCATGCGGTTCTATGACGTCGACTCCGGCCGGATCCTGGTCGACGGGATCGACATCACCACGGTGAACAGGCAGTCGCTGCGGTCCCGGATCGGCATGGTCTTGCAGGACACCTGGCTCTTCGACGGGACGATCGCCGAGAACATCGCATACGGGCGGCCCGACGCCAGTGCGGACGAGGTGGTGCAGGCCGCCAGGGCGGCTTACGTCGACCGGTTTGTGCACACCCTGCCGGCGGGCTACGAGACGCGGATCAGCGGCGGGGGCGGCAACATCAGCGCCGGCGAGAAGCAACTCATCACCATCGCGCGCGCATTCCTGGCCAGGCCACAGCTACTGATCCTGGACGAGGCGACCAGCTCGGTCGACACCCGCACCGAAGCGCTCATCGCCCGGGCCATGTCCGAGCTTCGCCGAGACCGGACGAGCTTCATTATCGCGCACCGGCTTTCGACGATCCGCGATGCCGACCGCATCGTGGTGGTCGAGGCGGGCCGCATCGTTGAACAAGGCAGTCACGCCGAGCTGTTGGCCCGTCAAGGCGCCTACTACGCGATGACACGGGCATAGCGCGAGATCCCACGGCACGGCTTGGCCGCAATCGCGTCGCGGGGAACGCATTTCACTGCCGGTGCCAAAAGTTAGTGTCATTGCGTCGGCCCAGTGAGGGTTGCAGCACAATGGCGAAGGTAGTGACCGGAAGGACCGATGGTGGACAAGCGTCTCGAACTCGGCCTGCTCGGACCGCTGGAGATGAGCGTCGATGGCACGCTGGTGCCCCTGGGCACCCCCAAACAGCGGGCGGTGCTGGCTATGCTGCTGATGAACCGGAACAGTCCGGTGGGGGTGGACCGGCTCATCACGGCCCTGTGGGACGACAAGCCACCGTCGGGGGCGCGGGCCAGCATTCATTCCTACGTGTCCAACCTGCGTAAGCTGCTCAGCGGTGCCGGCATCGACCCGCGTGCGGTGTTGGCGGCGGCGCCTCCCGGATACCGGCTCAACATCGCCGAAAACGCTTGCGATCTGGGGCGGTTCATCGCCGAAAAGACGGCGGGCGTGCACGCCGCCGCCACCGGCAGATTCGAAGAGGCCAGCCAGCACTTGACCGCGGCATTGGCACAGTGGCGGGGGCCGGTGCTCGAGGACCTGCGCGAGTTCGGATTCGTCGACACCTTCGCCACTTCCCTTGTCGAGGAAAAGATTCTGGTCCATGGCGCAAAGGCGGAGGCCGAAATCGCCTGCGGGCGTGCGTTCGCCGTGATCACCGAGCTGGAATCGCTGACCGCGGAACATCCCTACCGCGAGCCGCTGTGGGCCCAGTTGATCACGGCCTACTACCTGACCGACCGCCAATCCGACGCGTTGGCGGCCTACCGCCGCGTCAAGACCGCTCTCGCCGACGACCTGGGGATCGATCCCGGACCGACACTGCGGTCGCTCAACGAGCAGATCCTGCGCCAAGAACCGCTGGACGTGAAGCGAACCGCCAAGACCGCCGCGGTCGACACGGTCACGGTCCTCGAGCAGCACACGATGGTGTCCGGCCAGCAGGCCATCGCTTATCTGCACGAGGCCTCGGGACGCAGCTATCCGCTGCGAGCGGCGGCGACCCGGATCGGGCGGCTCAGCGACAACGACATCGTCCTCGACAGCCCCAAAGTCAGCCGCCACCATGCGGTCATCGTCGACACGGGCACCAGCTTCATCATCAACGACCTCCGCTCGTCCAACGGGGTGCATGTGCAGCACGAGCGGATCCGCTCCGCCGCCACGCTGCGCGACGGCGACCACGTCCGCATTTGCGACCACGAATTCACGTTTCAGATCGCCGCGGACGACGACAGCGCCCCGGGCTAAATCGGTTGATTGTCGTGCGTCGGGCTGGGCGGGGGCTTACGGTCATGGTTGCTGGGTCAGGGGGTTGCGGCTGACCCGTGTGCCCGGCAATTGTTGGGTCTCGATGGCGTGGTGGCTGGGTGTGAAGGATCGGCGATGAGTGACGAGCAGGCCTCGCGGGCGGGGACGGAGTTTGGGCCTTATCACCTAAAGCGGCTGCTGGGCCGGGGTGGAATGGGGGAGGTCTACGAGGCCGAGCACACCGTCAAGGAGTGGACGGTGGCCGTCAAGCTGCTCTCGGAGACCTTCAGCAAGGACCCGGTGTTCCGGGAGCGGATGAAACGCGAAGCTCGCACCGCCGGTCGTTTGCAGGAGCCGCATGTGGTGCCCATCCACGACTACGGCGAAATCGATGGCCAGATGTTTTTGGAGATGCGCCTGATCGAGGGCACCGACTTAGACAGTGTGCTCAAACGCTTTGGCCCGCTGGCCCCGCCACGCGCGGTGGCCATCATCACCCAGATCGCCTCGGCGCTCGATGCCGCCCACGCCGCCGGGGTGATGCACCGCGACGTCAAACCGCAGAACATCCTGGTCACCCGCGACGACTTCGCCTATCTGGTCGACTTCGGCATCGCCAGCGCCACCACCGATGAGAAGCTCACCCAGTTGGGCACCGCGGTCGGCACCTGGAAATACATGGCGCCCGAACGGTTTTCCAACGCCGAAGTCACCTACCGCGCGGACATCTACGCCCTGGCGTGCGTGCTCTACGAATGCCTCACCGGCTCACCGCCGTACACATCCAGCAGCGCGGGCGCACTGGTAACCGCCCACACGATGAACCCCATCCCCCAGCCCACCGGGCTGCGCCCGGGCATCCCCAAGGGTTTCGACGCGGTAATCACCCGGGGGATGGCCAAGAAGCCCGAGGACCGCTACGCCAGCGCCGGCGACCTGGCCCTGGCCGCCCACGAAGCACTCAGCGACCCCGACCAAGACCACGCCGACACGATCTTGCGCCGCAGCCAAGAAGCCACCCTGCCGGGCACCGTCATGGCGCCTCCCCCGCCGCCGCACCCGGCGGCCAACACCCCGCCACCGTCGCCGGGCCAGAACTCACCGACGCCCCATTTGCCGCCCGGCTCGACTCCTGTTCCCGCGCAGGGCGTTCCGCCCTGGCGGCCCGACAGCGGGCCCATCCCGGCCGCCGCCCAGCCCCCGGTCACGCCCCCCTATTACCAAGCCGCCAACGCCAATTGGGGCAGCGCCCCACAACAGTTCGGCGGCCCGCCCGCCTGGAACCAGCCCCCACCGAGGCGACGCAACCCCTGGCCCATCGTCGCGGCCGTCGCCGCGCTGGTGATCGTCGTCGTCCTGGCCGCCGTGGGCATCGCAATCTTCATGGGAGGCGACGACGGCAACCCGCAGGCCAACCGCACGTCGACGACGACCACCACCACCACCAGGACCGTCCCCACCACGACAACCACCCGGCCCGCCAACCCGCAGAGCAAGCTGCTGGGCATGCTGCCCGCCGGGTATCCCAGTGGCAGCTGCACGCCCGCGACCCCGAAGTCCAACAGCATCTGGGTGAACGCGCTGGCTATGGTCGACTGCGACCAGAACACCAATCAGGGCGGCCCGTCCCGCGGGGTCTACGGCCTGTTCGCGAATGCGGACCTGCTCAAGAAGGCGTTCGACGACGACGTGGCCGCCGTGCAGCTGATGAATTGCCCCGGAGCCGGGGCATCACCGGACGGCTGGCATCACGACAGCACGCCGTCGGTGACCGCGGGCATGATCGCCTGCGGCACCTATAAGAACCACCCCAACGTGATATGGACCAACGAGGCGAAACTCATGCTCTGTGACGTCTACGGGGATCCCCCGGCCATCGAGGACCTGCACACGTGGTGGACCAATTACGGTGGCTGAGCGGATCCAAATTCGTTGCCGCACTGCGGCTTCGAATTACGACTGAAGGTCGGGGCCCTCGGCGCGCAGGTCGTCGACCGCCGACATGGCGCTACGCAACTTGGCCAACCATTCCTCGGCATGTTCGCCGACGAGCTTGACCGACCACGCGAGCGCGTCCGCGCGGGACCGGGCGACACCGGCGTCGACCAATGTGTCGAGCACCTGCCGTTCCGGCTGCTTCAAGCGCGTCATCACAGGTACTGCGATGTGAGTGAAGAGGATTCGCTCCGCGCCGGTGCTGGAGCCGACCTCGACGCCCCAGGAGACCTTGCGGCCGTAGCGATCCTGTGCCTCGTCGGCGATGCGCATTCGCTCCGAACGGGTTTCCTCGCGGAACCGCGATGCACGTCCTTCCGCGCGGGCCTCGGTCTCTTTCTCCGAGCCCTGCGGTTCCGGCAGTCTTCCGATGACCGTGATTTCTTCGCGGTCGACGATGACCGTCGGGTCGCCGTCGAACCAGCTTTCGGGCAGGCGCCCGGCGAACCATTCGGCGGCGTCGCTCGCGTCGGGTTGCTGAGCCTGCTGCCAGCCGCCGGGGCGGCCGTAGCGCCGGCCGTGCGTGTGGTGAGATTTCATAATTACATGATTACACCGTTACACCCGTAATGGAATGGCGTTCACCGCCGGCGAACGCGGCGCCGCGGCGGGCCGCGCGCGAATGGTGCGTCAAGTGCGGAGAACCCGTTGATATGGGCTGTTCAAAGTTGTATTTTTGGTAGCGAAGCAGGCCCGGAAACGACCAATTCCCAAGCGCCGGATGTCAGGGTAGAAAACCGGCCGCGTAGGACCCGCGCATGACGGAGCCCAACGCCCCCTAGAGTCGTCCGGGCCTGCCCATGTCCGCAGGTCTCCCAGTCAGTCGCTGCCGCCAGACCCGTCTCCGCGGCGGATCCGGAAGAGCTTGACCTCGTTCTTGATGCCCTTGAGGCGGCGGGCGCCGGCGAACGACCCGTCGAATATTCCGGTCTCGCCGATCGCCTCCCAGACCGAGTCAGCCGCCAGCACCGTGCCCGGGCGCGCCACACTGGTGACCCGGCTCGCGACGTTGACCGGGCTGCCGAACCAGTCGCCGGCCCGGCTCACCGCCATGCCAGAGGCCACGCCCGCTCGCAGCCGCGGGAAGTCGGCGTCGGTGTCGATGGTGTCCACGAGCTTCACCACGACGTCGAGCATCGGCAGCGGGTCGGGGCAGACGAACATGACGGCGTCGCCGATCGTCTTGATGAACCGGACGGGCGGGACGGTGATGTCTCGGGCGAGGACCGCCAGCCGGTTGGCCAGGTGACCCAGCTCCTCCGCCGATACCGCTTCGCCGATCCGGGTGAAGCCGACGAGGTCGGCGAAGGCCACCGTGATCTGACGCGCTCCCGGCAGCGGCTGGCCGGCGGCGCGCTCGGCGGCGTTGACCGCCTCGGTCTCCATCATGTGGCGCAGCTGCATGAACATCATGTGCTGAAGCATCGGACCGAGTTCGGGCGCGATTTTGCTGACCAATGCCTTTGACGCCTTGGCGATTTCCAGCTCGGTGGCCCCGGGCCGCATGATCGCCGAGAGCGCGGTGTAGCGCATGACCTCGGCGGCGCGTGACAGGCCTTCGGTGAGCACCCGGACGACCAGCACCACTTGCTCGGGATCCAGGCCCAACTCGACGAAACGCTGGGCGTAGGCGGCGGCCTCACCGTCGGCGCGCATGTGGATGACGGCATCGGGGTCGTCGACTCTGGCGAGACCGATCGCGCGCTGCACCTGTTGCAACAGCCCAAGGTCGATGCCGTACGCCTGGCTGATCTCTCGGGTCGACACGTAGGTGCCGTCGTCTCCGATGAGGTGGCGGGTTGCCAGCAGCAGTGGCGGGTTGGTCGTCCTGATCTCCTCGGGGGTGATGCCCTGCTCGAGTAGCCACTCCACCAATTCCGCCCGTTCGGCGCGTGCGCTGCCCTCGAGTCCGTCGAGCAGGTCCTCGTCCACTTCGCCAACGTACAACGCGCGCCGATCGCGAGCTCGGCAAAGCCGGGCGAAGCGGGTCGGCGCTAGGGGACGCCGCCGATCGCGAGCCATGATGGGAAGCGATGAGCACACCACTGCTACGGGGGTTCCCGCCGATCGTCGATGAGCACGCGATTGTGCTGATCCTGGGGTCGTTTCCGAGCGCGCAATCGCTGGCGCTCGGTCAGTACTACGGCAATCCACGCAATGCGTTCTGGCCGATCATGGGCGAGCTGTTCGGGTTCGACGCGGCCGCGCCGTACGAAACACGGCTGGCCGCGCTGCAATCGGCGGGTGTGGCCCTCTGGGACGTCTTGCGCACATGCCGTCGCCCCGGCAGCGCGGATGCGGCAATCGAGCCGAAAAGCTTGGTGGTCAACGACTTCGGTGAACTGTTCGCGCGGTACCCGACGATCGCGCGGGTCTACTTCAACGGCGCCAAGGCCGCGGAGCTGTATCGCAGGCTCGCCGAGGTCGACGAGCGGGTCGTGTACCGGCGGCTGCCGTCGACGAGCCCGGCCCACGCCGTCCGGCCGGACGCCAAGCTGGCCGCGTGGCGCGAGATCTCAGCGGAGCTATGACACCGGCGGTTGCCGGTGTGCCCACGGCCTGGCGGATTCGATCTGCGCGGCCAGCGACAACAGCGTCGCTTCGTCGTACGGCCGGCCCACCAGCTGCACGGCGATCGGCAGGCCGTCACCGTCGAAGTCCCACGGCACGGCCGCGGCGGGCTGTCCGGTCAGGTTCCAGACCTGCTGGTAGGGCACCCGCTGCGCCACCGCCAGCAGCGTCCACACCGCACCGCGGCGCTGGTAGGCGCCGATGCGGGAGGGGCCCGTCGCGTTGCCGGGCGTGACGACGACATCGACGTCGTCGAAGATCGCCTGGATCCGGGCGGCTGCCGCCGGCTCCGCGTCGCGAAGGGCGGTCATCCGGCGATCCGAGAAAAACGAGCCGGCGCGCGCCAGGTTGCGGGTGCGCGCTTCGAGGCGTTCGGGGTGAGCCAGTGAATCGGCGTCGTCACTGATACCGCGCAGATAGCGCGGCAGGTAATTGGTCATGATGGCCGACGGCGGATAGTCGGGGTCGGCGGTGATCACGTCATGACCCAGGTCGCGCAGCAACGCGCCGGCCTGTTCGACCGCCGTGAGCTGTTGCTTGCCGATCCTGACGGGCAGCGGGGTTGGCGACTTGGTGCTCAAGGCAATTCGCAGCTTGCCGGGGTGACGGGTCGCCGCGGCCGCGAACTCCCCCTCGGGTCCCGGAACGGTCGAGGTCGCATCGAGGAACAGCGCCGCGTCCAGCACCGACCGGGCGAGCGGGCCGTTGACACTCAACCCGTGCCACGCATCGTCGTGCGGCTCCAACGACACCCGATCCCGTTGAGGTTTGACACCGAACAGGCCGCACCAGATCGCCGGGATGCGAATCGACCCGCCACCGTCGGACCCCAGCGCCAGCGGAGCGAGCCCGGCGGCCACCGCGGCGGCACTACCGCCACTGCTGCCGCCCGGAGTGCGCCGGGGATTCCAGGGGTTGCGGGTCGCACCGAACGTCAACGATTCGGTGTAGGGGAACATCATCAGCTCGGGCACATTGGTTTTGCCGAGGATGACGGCGCCCGCGGCGCGTAACCGCCGCACCACCTCCGCGTCGGAGGTCGCGGCGGGGCGATGTCCGCCGCTGCCGTAGGTCGTCACCTCGCCGGCGACGTCGACATCGTCTTTGATCGCGATCGGCACCCCGAGGAGCGGGAGCCGCTCGCCGGCGTCGAGGCGGTCCTGCGCGACGGCGGCCTCGTAGCGCGCGCTGTCCGCGAGCACCACGCGATAGCAGCGCAACTGGCTGTCCAGCCGCGCGATCCGTTCCAGATAGATTTCGAGCAGCTCGGGCGCGGTCAGTTCGCCGTCGGCCAGCATTCTCGCCTGAGCGGCCGCGCCGGCAAAGGCCACGTCGCGAGCGTCCACTGCGGCAGCGTATCCCCCGCACCGGACCGGCCAGTACCGTGGGCGACATGTCCTGCGTGTTCTGTGCGATCGTCGCCGGGGAGGCCCCGGCGATCCGGATCTATGAAGACGACGACTACCTGGCGATCCTCGACATCCGCCCATTCACCCGCGGCCACACCCTGGTGATCCCCAAGGGGCACAGCGTGGATCTCACCGACACGCCGCCGGAGACGCTGGCGGGGATGGTCACCATCGGCCAACGGATCGCCCGCGCCGCCCGCGCGACGGAGTTGGCCGACGCGACCAACATCGCGATCAACGACGGCAGCGCCGCCTTTCAGACGGTGTTCCACATCCACCTGCACGTACTGCCCCGGCGCAACGGCGACAAGCTGTCGGTCGCCAAGGGCATGCTGCTGCGGCGCGATCCCGACCGGGACGCCACCGCGCAAATCTTGCGCTCGGCCCTGGCCCGCATTGACGCCAGCCAGTAATACTGGGCGGATGGCACTTCCGTCCTGGGTCGAGCAGCGGTTGCTGCCTCAGGTTCTGCGCGTACACGACACCGTTTATCGCCGGACGAACGGCTGGATCGGTCATCGCATGCTGCTGATACCCAGCCTGCTACTCCATACCGTGGGCGCGAAGACGGGCCAGGCGCGAACAGCGGCGCTCACCTATGCCCGCGACGGCGACGACTACCTGATCGTCGCCTCCAAGGGCGGCGACCCGCACGCACCCGGCTGGTATCACAACCTGCGCAAGCATCCGGACGTGGAAATCAACGTCGGGCCAAAGCGTTTGGCGGTGACCGCCCGCGCGGTGCTGCCGGACGACCCCGACTACCCCCGGCTGTGGCAGATCGTCAACAAGAACAACGGCGACCGGTATACGGCCTACCAGCAGAAGACCTCGCGGCCGATTCCCGTCGTGGTACTCACGCGACGTTGACCCTGATGCCGACGCGGAGGTTTATTCTCCACTAGCGCGCGGTGAACGCCTCGATGGTTCATCAAACGGCGCGGGATCGGCTGGAGCGGGTATGAGACCGTGGGCGGGAAACCCCTGGCGGCGATTCAGGCTGCCCCCGCGGCTCTGCTGGCTCTTCGCCGGTGCATACGGTGTGGCCGCCGCGCTGGTGGTGGCGTCCTCGATCGGCGGCTGGGAGGGCGCCTACGCAACCCGGCCCGTCGACGAAATCGCCCTGGCGGTCTGCCTGCTGTTCGGGGCGGGGTGTGCCGGCTACGCCGCCCGGTCGGCGGCCGGCCGGCACCGGGCCGGATGGCTGGCAATGATGACGGCCCAGCTGGGCTGGGCGGCGGGCGAGGTCATCTGGGCCGTATACGACGTGCGTCCGAAACTGGCCCACGCCACCCATCCCGCGGCCGCGGAGATCGTGCTGTTGCTATGGCCGTTCGGCGCCTACGCATCGTTGGTGCTGTTGTCGCGCTTCTCGCGGCAGAGCCCGCGGCGACTGGTGCTCGACGGCCTCATCGTGGCGACGTCGCTGTTCGTGGTGTCGTGGGTCTTCGTCCTCGAGAAGCAACTGCGCGAGGACAGCGGTTCGCAGGCGACGACGATCGCCGAAGTCTTCAACGACGTTCTCCTGCTGACGACCTCGATCCTGATGCTGTCCCGGGTTCGTCGCGGCGACCCGCCGAGCCGCAATCTGCTGGCCGGGGGCGTGACGACCATCAGCATCGCCGACATCACGATGGTGTTCAAGAGCGGGATCGGCAGCTACCAGGTCAGCGATCTCGTGGACCTCGGCAGAGTGGGTGGGCTCGCCATGATCGCGCTCGCCGCGCTGTCGAGCGTCTATGAGGCGCCCGCGCCGGGGACGCGTGACGACGAAATACGGTCGCGCACCCGGCTATGGCTGCCGTACCTGCCGCTGCTGGTGGCCGCCGCAGTCGGGCTGACCCGCGCGGTCAGGTTGATGGCGCACGGACCCCTGCTGATCGCGCTCGGAATCCTGGTGGCCGCGGTGCTCGTCCGGCAGTTCGTCATGCTGATGGAAAACCAGAGGTTGTTGTCCGAGGTTGCGCGGGAAGCGTTCCGTGACAGCCTGACGGGCCTGGCCAATCGCGCTTACTTCCTCGATCGGCTCGAGCAGGCCGTCGCCCGGCAATGCTGCGAAATTACGCCCATTGCGGTGTTGTGCCTCGATCTCGACAACTTCAAATCCGTCAACGACGCCCTCGGCCACCCCGCCGGTGACGAATTGCTGATCCGGGTCGCCGGGCGGCTCACCGCCGCCTTGGATGACAAGTGCGTCACGGCTCGCCTCGGTGGTGACGAGTTCGCCGTGCTAATCGAGGGGTCAATCGAGGAATCACAGGCGGCGGCGAGTCGAGTTCTCGAGGCGTTCAACGCCCCGATTGTCGTCGACGGCGTTCCTATACCGGTCCGGCCGAGCGTCGGTTACACGGTGGCCACCGCCTCGTCGGACTGCAGCGTCGAGCAGCTCCTCAGGCACGCCGACCTGGCCATGTACACCGCCAAACGCGAAGGCGGCCAATGCGTTCGCAGCTTCGTGCCGGATCTGTCCCTCTCGTTCTCGACCGCGCAACTAGCAGGGCCCGCCCCGGCGGCAGCGGAGGTCGCTGAGCCGAGTGCCGCACCGATGCTCAGGCGCGCCGCCGACGTGGGGGCGTCGAGACCGGTGCAACCCCAGGAAGGTATCGACGGCATCCGGTGGCCCCCGATGGCGATCCGGATTGCCCTGGGCCTCTTGATGATTGGCGTGATCGCCTTCACCGCGACCAGTGTCATCTACCCGAATGCCGGCCACAGCGTCTTCTTCGCCAAATCCCTCTACTCGGCGTTGAACCTGCTGGCGGCCGGGTTGATCGCCGTTCGCGCATACCGCCTCAAGGCCGATCGCCTTGCGTGGTCTTTGATCGCGGCCGGCATGGCATTGTCGGCGCTCGGTGACGTCGTCTATGCCGTGTGGGTCCCGAACGCCAAGTCACCCTCGGTTGCCGATCCCGAATACCTGGCGTTCTATCCGTTCGTCTATGCCGGGATTGTGCTGCTGATGCGATCGCGCCTGAAGCGGGTGCCGATGCCGATCCGCGTTGATTCCCTGGTGTGCGCATTGGCCGTCGCCGCACTGGCCGCGGCGCTGCGGGCCGGGCCCATGCATGCCGCCGCCGCAAAAGCGCCCGCGACCGTGCTGGTGGGCCTGATCTATCCGTGGGGCGATCTGGTACTGCTGGCGCTGGCAGTCGGCATGCTGCCGATCCTCGGTTGGCGCAGCGAGTTTCGCTGGGGTTTCCTGGTGGTCGGGCTGGTTGGCTTCGCGGTCGCCGACACCGCCTACCTCATTCAAACGTCGGACGGCTCATACCGGGTCGGCACCACCCTAGACGCGCTCTGGCCGGCTTCCTCGCTGCTGGTGGCGATGGCCAGCTGGGCGCGTGGGTCGTCGGCGGCGCCGACGCCGCGGCGCGGACTCGCCTCCTACGCGGTTCCGGTGACCTGCACCGTCATAGCGCTGGGCGTCGCCATCCTTGGGCACGATTCGCGGCTCGCGTCGACGCTCGCCGCACTGAGCCTCGTCGCGGTCGCCGCCCGATTCTCGGTTACCTTCCGGGACATCAGCATGCTGGCCGAAAGCCACCAGCAGGCCATGACAGACGAATTGACCGCCCTGCCCAATCGGCGATCACTGGCGACGGCGCTGACCGAGCTGTCGGCTTCCGCGTCATCCGTCAGGACGTCGTCGAATCGTGCGCTGCTCCTGCTGAATCTCCACAAGCTGCGGGAGATCAACGACTCCGTCGGTCGCCACTTCGGCGACGAGCTGGTGTGGCACATCGCAAACCGACTGGCGCACAGCGTTCGCCGCGATGATCTGCTCGCGCGCGTGAGCGACGAGGAATTCGCCATCCTGCTCGGCGAGGGATCGGATCTCGTCGCCGCACGCGCCCAAGCGGGCCGGTTGCTCGAAGGCGTCAGCATCCCATTCGAACTCGATGCCATCAGCGTGCAGATCGATGCGTCCATCGCCATCGCGCTCTACCCCGACCATTGCGACCATCCGCAAGAGCTGTTGAACCGCGCCGAGGCGGCGATCCCGCACGCCAGGTCCGCCCTCAGCAGGATCGCGGTGTACGAGTCCGCCTTCGAGATCGACCGGGACCACGACCCCAACCTCGTCGGGGAGCTGCGGGCCGCGGTGATCGATGGCGACCAGTTGACGGTGCACTACCAGCCCAAGGTGAATGCCGGCGACGGGAGCGTCCACAGCGTCGAGGCGCTGCTGCGCTGGCAGCATCCCACCCGCGGGTTGCTGCTGCCGGAGGAATTCCTTCCTGCCGCGGAGCGCGCCGGTTTGATGCGCACGGTCGCCAATCGCACCATCAACCTCACGCTCGAGCAGATCCGGTCCTGGCGCGACGACGGCATTCCGCTGACCGTTGCGGTGAACCTGTCCACGACGAACCTGCTCGACCTCGACCTCGCCGTCACCATCGAGCGGCTGCTTCGGGTCCACGGCCTACCGCCCGACGCGCTGATCGTCGAGATCACCGAGAGCGCGCTCGTCGACTCGGAGCGCTCCCGCAACACCGTCGCCGCCCTGCAGCTGCTCGGCGTTCGTATCTCGCTGGACGATTACGGCACCGGATGGTCGTCGCTTGCGCGCCTGCAGGATGTCTCGGTCGACGAGCTGAAACTCGACAGGCGATTCGTCGCGCGGCTGGCCCACGACCCGCGGTCGGTTGCCATCGTGCAGTCCACCGTGGACTTGGCGCAGAACCTGGGCGCCGACCTCGTCGCCGAGGGGGTCGAAGACGAGGAGACGCTGAGTGCGCTGCGCGGTTACGGCTGCACCATCACCCAGGGGTTCGTGCACAGCGAGCCGTTGCCGCCGGACGAACTGCAACGCTGGATCACGAGCAGGGGCGCGATCGCGGGCGTCGAATCTTAAGCGTTCGGCTGTGACGGACTGACCGGTTAGAACAACTCCTTGGCCAGCAATTCCAGGGTCAGCACCCGTGCCGGCGCGGTGGCCGGGTCGGTGCCGCGGCGCGCCGAGGCGACCGGATGCACCATCACCTCGTCGACGGCGAACCGTTGCGCAAGCGCCCGCAACTGGTCGGCGGCCTCGGCGGGTGTACCGAGGACCGCTCGTTGCAGCCCGCTCGCAACGATGTGCTGCTGCTGCGGCGTCAGCTCGGCGCCTTGGGCTTCCTCGACCAGGGGCACCGGGCCGAGGGGCTCTCCGGTGCGAAGCTTGGCCATGATCTGCAGGTTGGGCATCATCAATGCCGTTGCCTCTTCGCGTGTTTCGGCCACGGCGGCGTTCACCGTCAAAAACGTCACCGGCTCGGGCGTTAGGGCGCTCGGCTTGAATCGGGATCGATAGAGCTCGAGCGCCTCTTCGGTTCCGGTGCCGGAGAAGTGATGCGCGAAGACGTACGGCAGCCCCTTGGCGGCGGCCAGGTGCGCCGAGTACATCGACGAGCCCAGCAGCCAGAGGCGGGGCTCACCGGCCGCCGCCGGGGTCGCCTTGAGGCGATAGTCCCCCGAGCGCAGCGGCACCACCACGCCGCGCGCGCTCATCAGCGCCGCCACGTCGTCGAGATACTCCGGAAAGTTCTCGATGTCTTCTTCGCCGCGGCCGCCGCGCAGCGCGTAGGCGGTCACCGGGTCGGAACCGGGCGCGCGGCCGATGCCCAGGTCGATGCGGCCCGGCGCGGCGGCTTCCAGCAGGGCGAACTGCTCGGCCACCGCCAGCGGCGCGTGATTGGGCAGCATCACACCGCCGGACCCCAGCCGCAGCTGCGTGGTCTGCGCGGCCAGATAGGCGATCAGGACCGGCGGGCTGGTGGCGCCGACGGACGGCATGTTGTGGTGCTCGGCGACCCAGTAGCGCGTGAAACCCAGGCGGTCCGCGGCCTGTGCCAGCTGCACGGTCGCGGCGAGCGCATCGCTGGTCGTCTGGTCGGTGCGCAGCGGGACGAGATCAAGAACGGAAAGACGCACGTTCGCGTCAACGCCTTCGGGCCCGCGAACGTTCCCGGCGGTCAGTAGTCCTTGAGCGTGATCGAGCTGACGATGCGGTCGAAGACCTCCTGCGGGATCGGTGCCCCACCCGGGATGTTGTCGACGACCAGCCATTGGTTCCGCTTGACGTAGTCACTGAACTCTTTGTGGTAGTTGGCGAAGCCGAGTTCGTAATCGTCACCCGCGGCGGCGAGTTCGCCGGCCAGGATGTAGCCGCCCAGGAGAGCGACGCTGGTTCCCTGGCCCGACAACGGCGAACAGCAATACCCGGCATCGCCCACCAGCGCCAACCGGCCCGTCGACCAACGATCCATCTTGATCTGGGACATCTCGTCGAAGTAGAAATCCGGTGCGCCGCGCATGTACTCCAGCAGTTGCGGACGCACCCACCCGTCGTCGGCCATCCGCCGCTCCAGCTCGGCGAACTGCGCCTCGGTATCGCGGTAGTCGATGCGCAGGTCGGTGTCCATGAAACCCAGCATGGCGCGGGCCTCGCTGTTGTTGCGGGCGCTGTAGACCCCGGCCATCGTCGAATCCCCGTAATGCCAGGTCTGCCAATAGTCCAAACCGAGGAAATTGGGCACGGTGAAGATCGCCGCGTAAGTGCCCAGCCGCTCGATGAATTGCTCCTCGGGGCCGAACACCAGTCGGCGCACGTTCGAGTGCAGTCCGTCCGCCCCGATGACCAGGTCGAAGCTGCGGCCAGGAGCACGTTCGAAGGTCACGTTGACGGCCGCGCCGTCGTCGTCCAAGCCGGTGATGGTGTCATCGAAGATGTATTCGGCCGTCCATTGGCTTGCGCCGTACAACAATTCGACGAGGTCGTCACGCAAGAGCTCGATATCGGGACTGTCGATGGGCCCGCCGGTGGGCGTGGACTCCGTGTCTCGGGAGAGCTCGTTGCCGTCGCGGTCGACGACGGAAGCGCCGCGAATTTGCGTCTTCCGTTTTTGGGCGGCAGCCAGCAGCCCCATGCGTTCCAGCACTCCCAGCGCCGGCCCGCGCACGTCGATCGCCTGACCGCCCGGCCGCGGCCCGGAGTGCCGCTCCACCACGGTGACCGAATAGCCGTGCCGTCCAAGCCAATAAGCCGCCGTTGCACCGGCCACGCTCGCGCCGGAAATCAGAACGTCAGTCACTTGATCCCTGCCAGCCTTTTCGCGTCTCGGAAAACGTCGTCGAGCATTGCTGGTGTCAACCTACCGGTAAACATGTTTTGCTGGCTTGGGTGGTAGCAACCGAGTAACCGCACACCAGGGGCGAATTGCGCTACCACACCGTGGCCGAACCGCGGTTTGCGCATGGCGGACGCGCCCGGCAGGCGCAGCGCGATTTGCCAGGCGAAGCCGCCCAACGCCACGATCGTGCGCACATGATCGGACACCAGCCGCCATTCGGCCTCCAGCCAGGGCCAGCAGGTGTCGCGCTCCGCCGGCGTCGGCGCATTGGCCGGAGGCGCGCACCGCACCGGCGCCGCGATGCGAACCCCGTTGGCCCGCAATCCATCCGCGCCATCCACGCTGGTCGGTTGGTTCACCAGCCCGGCCCGGTGCAACGCCGCGTAAAGCTGATCGCCGGACCGGTCGCCGGTGAACATGCGTCCTGTCCGGTTGGCCCCGTGCGCGGCGGGCGCCAACCCGACGATCAACAGCCGCGGTCGCTCCGACCCCCAGCCCGGAACGGGCCGGCCCCAATACGGCTGGTCGGCGAAGGCGCGGCGCTTGAGGACGGCCACGTCTTCGCGCCATTCCACCAGCCGCGGGCAGGCGCGGCAGACGCTGATCAGGGCGTCGAGCTCGGGGATCGACGCGGCGTGCGGAGCGAGCGCGGCGACCTGTGCGGCATCGGCGGCCACGGTGGTCTGCGGGGTCGCCGGATCACCCGGCCATCCGGTGCCGGGAACCACTGGAGAATCGAACGCCTGGCCGGTACGAGGGTGGACGAGCACATGAACATCCTGCAGTGAACCGGTAGGCGGCGGCCGAACGCCCCGAATATTCAGTGGTCGCGCCGCAAATCGGCGGCTAAGTTCTCCCCGGGACATCTCATGAGCCATACGAGCCGCGGCCCGGCGTTTCTGATCCTGTCCGCCACGCTGATGGCGACGGCCGGTACCGGCATCTCGGTGATCGCGTTTCCGTGGCTGGCGTTGCAGCATCATGATCGCGCGCGCGACGCGTCGATCGTGGCCGCGGCCATGACGCTGCCACTGGTGCTGTCCACCCTGGTCGCCGGCACCGCGGTCGACTTTTTCGGGCGCCGCCGGATCTCGCTCGTTTCCGATTCGCTCTCCGGCGTGGCGGTGAGCGCCGTCCCCGTGACTGCCTGGCTGTTCGGCGCCGAGGCGCTCAACGTCGCCGAGCTGGCCGGGGTCGCCTTCTGCGCGGCCACCTTCGACCCGGCCGGGATGACCGCGCGCCAGTCGATGCTGCCCGAGGCCGCCGACCGCGCGGGCTGGTCGCTGGATCGCACCAACAGCCTCTACGAGGCGATCCTCAACCTCGGTTTCATGGTGGGCCCCGGCATTGGCGGCCTGATGATCGCAGCGGTCGGCGGCGTCAACACCATGTGGGTCACGGCGGGTTGTTTCGGCTTGTCGCTGTTGGCTATTGGTGCGCTGCGGCTCGACGGTACCGGCAAGCCCCACCACGCGACCCGCCCCGACGGGTTGGTCTCCGGCATCGTCGAAGGCCTGCGGTTCGTCTGGAGTCTGCGGGTGCTCCGGACGCTCGGCCTGATCGACCTGGCCGTCACCGCGTTGTACCTGCCTATGGAAAGTGTGCTGTTCCCAAAGTATTTCGCCGAACAGCACCAGCCCGCGGAGCTGGGTTGGGCGCTGATGGCGCTCGCGGTCGGCGGTGTGGCGGGCGCCCTGGGTTATGCGGCGCTCTCGAAATACACCCGGCGGCGTACGGCCGTGCTGACGGCCACCCTGACCTTCGGCGCGGCGACGGCGGGCATCGCATTCCTGCCGCCGCTGCCGGTGATTCTGCTGCTCTGCGCGGTGACCGGCCTGGTCTATGGGCCGATCCAGCCCATCTACAACTACGTCATGCAGACCCGGGCGCCGCACCATCTGCGCGGCAGGGTGGTCGGCGTGATGGCGGGGCTGACCTATGCCGCCGGGCCCTTGGGCCTGCTGGTGGCCGGTCCGCTCGCCGACACCGCCGGGTTGAAGGTCACCTTCCTGGCGCTGGCGGTGCCGATTCTGCTGATCGGCTTGTCGGCCTTGCGGCTGCCGTCGCTGCGGGAGTTGGACCGGGCGCCGGAGTCCGAGGCGCAAACGCCGTTGTGATACGTCAGTCGGCGAGGATCTTGCGCTTTTGCTGCTCGAATTCCTCATCGGTGAGCAGCCCCCGGTCTTTCAGCGCGGCCAGCCTCTCGAGCCGCTCGACCGGGTCCGCACCCGGTTGGGCCTGTGGCGCCTGCATGGCGTTGAGCGCCTGCTGCTGCATCTCGGCTCCGCGCCGCATCATCTCGTCCCGGAATGCGGTCGGATCGGCAATGGCCTGGCGGATGACGTCGGCCATCGGCATACCCATGACCTGAGCGCCCGCGAGGTCGGGACGGGCCGAGGTCACGGCGTCGATTGCGACATCGGCCGTCTCGGCCGGCTGATGGTCCAGTTGGACGCGGCTGTGGTCCTTGGGGTCGTAGAGCACCGGCACCCTCATGCCCGGACGCGGTGGGCTGAGTTGAGGTAGCAGCGCGGTGAGGCTGGCCTCGAACGGCGGTTCGGTGTCCGGCGTGACCCGCAGCAGCAGCTTCCAGCGAACTTCGGTGTTGTTGACCAGGTTCGGGTTGCCGATCGTGACGGCGATCGCCGACTGCTCGGCGGCGAGGACGTCCGCAAACGCGCGGATACCGACTTTGCTGAGATCTCGCCGTCCGAACATCTCTGACCCACCTTTCGCCAGAATCGCTCAACTGTACAGCGCCGAAGGGCCCGTAGGATCGGTCCGTGACCGCTGATGTCCTGGCCGAGCTCATCGCCGGCCTGCCCGACGGCATAGTCGTCACCGACCCGACCGTGACCGAGGGTTACCGCCAGGACCGCGCCTTCGACCCGTCGGCCGGCAAACCGTTGGCCGTGGTCCGGCCGCGGTGCACCGAACACGTGCAGACCGTGCTGCGCTGGGCCAGCGCCCACCGGGTGCCGGTGGTGACCCGGGGCGCCGGCAGCGGCCTGTCCGGCGGGGCGACAGCGCTGGACAACGGGATCGTCCTGTCGACGGAGAAGATGCGCGACATCACGGTCGACCCGGTCACCCGCACCGCGGTGTGCCAGCCCGGGCTGTTCAATGCCGAGGTCAAGACGGCCGCCGCCGAGCACGGCCTGTGGTATCCCCCGGATCCGTCGTCGTTCGAGATCTGCAGCATCGGCGGCAACATCGCCACCAACGCCGGTGGCCTGTGTTGCGTCAAATACGGCGTCACCACCGACTACGTGCTGGGCATGCAGGTGGTGCTGGCCGACGGCACGGCGGTCCGGCTCGGCGGCCCCCGACTCAAGGACGTCGCCGGGCTGTCCCTGACGAAGCTTTTCGTCGGCAGCGAAGGCACCCTGGGCGTCGTCACCGAGGTCACACTGCGACTGGTGCCCAAGCAGAACGCGTCCAGCATCGTGGTGGCCGCCTTCGCCACGGTCGAGGCGGCGGTCGATGCGGTGCTCGGGGTCACCGCGCGGTTGCGCCCGTCGATGCTGGAGTTCATGGACTCGGTGGCCATCAACGCCGTCGAGGACACCTTGCGCATGGATCTGGACAGGGGCGCGGCCGCGATGCTGGTTGCCGGGTCCGACGAGCGCGGCGGGGCGGGCAGTGAGGACGCCGAGGTAATAGCCGCGGTGTTCACCGAAAACGGTGCGACGGAAGTGTTTTCGACCGACGACCCCGACGAGGGCGAAGCGTTCGTCGCCGCCCGCCGGTTCTGCATCCCCGCGGTCGAGGCGAAGGGATCGCTACTGCTCGAGGACGTCGGCGTCCCGCTGCCGGCGCTGGGCAGACTGGTCACCGGCATCGCCCGCATCGCCGCCGAGCGTGACCTGACCATCTCGGTGATCGCCCACGCCGGTGACGGCAACACTCACCCGTTGATCGTGTACGACCCCGCGGACGCCGCGATGACCAAGCGGGCTCACCTCGCCTTCGGCGAGATCATGGACCTGGCCGTCGGGCTCGGTGGGACGATCACCGGCGAGCACGGCGTCGGCCGGTTGAAGCGCCCGTGGCTGGCCGGCTATCTCGGGCCCGAGGTGATGGACCTGAACCGGCGGATCAAGCAGGCCCTGGACCCGCAGGGCATCCTCAACCCGGGCGCGGGGATCTAGGGCTTTGCTCCTACTCGAGTGAGTGTGCGGCCGCCCGCACACTCGGTGCTCAGCGTGCGGCTGGCCGCACACTCGCCGCGGCCGCATTGACATTCTGGCCTGTGTGTCGTACGAATGAGACATGACTCCGGTTATGTCTCACAATGCGCCGGTCATGTTCGAGCTGGCGACCGCCGACACCTGGGCGGATCCCTGGCCGATGTACCGCGCGCTTCGCGACCACGATCCGGTGCACCACGTCGTCCCGGCCAGACGGCCCGAGCACGACTATTACGTGCTGTCCCGGCACGCGGACGTGTGGGCCGCCGCCCGCGACCACGAGACGTTCTCCTCCGCGCAGGGACTGACCGTCAACTACGGCGACCTGGACATGATTGGGCTGCAAGACAATCCACCGTTTGTGATGCAGGATCCGCCGGTGCACACCGAGTTCCGGAAACTGGTGTCGCGCGGCTTCACGCCGCGACAGGTGGAGGCGGTGGAGCCCAAGGTGCGCGAGTTCGTCGTCGAGCGCATCGAGCGGCTGCGCGCGAACGGCGGCGGCGACATCGTCACCGAGCTGTTCAAACCGCTGCCGTCGATGGTGGTCGCGCATTACCTCGGTGTGCCCGAAGAGGATAGGGTTCAGTTCGATGGCTGGACCGAGGCCATTGTTGCGGGAAATACGGCGGACGGAGGGATCGGCGCGGCGCTGGAGACGGTCGGCGGTGCAGTCGGGTCGATGATGGCCTACTTCACCGAGTTGATCGAGCGGCGCCGGACCGAGCCGGAGGACGACACCATCTCTCACCTGGTCGCCGCGGGGGTAGGGGCCGACGGCGACATCGCCGGGACCCTGTCGGTGTTGGCCTTCACGTTCACGATGGTCACCGGCGGCAACGACACTGTCACCGGAATGCTCGGTGGCTCAATGCCTTTGCTACATGAGCGCCCGGATCAGCGGCGGCTTGTCGTCGACGACCTGGGGCTGATTCCCGACGCCGTCGAGGAACTGCTGCGACTGACCTCGCCGGTGCAGGGACTGGCCCGCACGACCACCCGCGACGTGACGATCGGCGACACCACCATCCCCGCCGGCCGCAAGGTGATGCTGCTGTACGGGTCGGCCAATCGAGATGAGCGCCAATATGGCCCGAACGCCGGCGAGCTTGACGTCACCCGCCGCCCGCGCAACATCATGACCTTCAGCCACGGCGCACACCATTGCCTGGGCGCGGCAGCGGCACGGATGCAGTCCCGGGTCGCCCTGACCGAACTGCTCAGCCGTTGCCCGGATTTCGAGGTCGATGAGTCCGCGATCGTCTGGTCGGGCGGCAGTTATGTGCGGCGCCCGCTCTCCGTGCCGATCCGGACGGGGTCCTGATGGCGAACGACTGGCTGGGGGCGCACCGTACCGAGGCGGCCGCCGACCGGATCCTCGACGCGGCCGAGCAGCTCTACACCGAGCGGGACCAGGACTCGATCGGCATGAACGAAATCGCCAGGGCCGCAGGCTGTTCCCGGGCGACACTGTACCGGTACTTCGAGAACCGCGAGGCGTTGAAAACCGCCTACGTGCATCGCGAGACCCGCCGGCTCAGCCGTGCGATCAAGGAGGAGATCGGCGGCATCGACGATCCCCGGGAACGACTGGTCGCGAGCATCACCGCCACGCTGCGGATGGTTCGCGGCAATCCGGCGTTGGCCTCATGGTTCGCCATCACCCGGCCACCGATCGGCGCCGAGGTCGCCGGGCAGTCCGAGGTCATCACCGCCCTGGCCGCCGCGTTCATCGGCTCGCTCGGGCCCGAAGACCCCGCCGTCGTCGAGCGCCGGGCGCGATGGATGGTGCGAGTGATCACCTCGCTGCTGCAGTTCCCCGGTCGAGACGACGCCGACGAGCGGGCGATGATCGAAGAATTCGTCGTCCCGATCGTCACGCCGGTATCCGCCCGGGGGTAGGCGCCGCCCAACCGCTCAAGCCCGCACGCGCGTGAAGCGGTGCAGCAGCCAGGCCAAGGGGATGGTCAGCACCATCGTCGCGACGAAGAGTCCGAGCATCGAACCCGTGTACACGTGGGCGCGCACGACGTAGACCATGGCGAATTCCATGGTGATCAGGTGGATGAGGAAGATTTCGTAGGAGATCTCCCCCAGCCACACCATCGGCCGCGTCGCCAGCAGCCGCCAATACCAACCGTGGTCCCCCAGGGCCAGCGGCGCCACCGCGAGCGCGGCGATCACGGCGTAGAAACAGGTCTTGAACAGGGCCTCGCTCAGCGTCGCCGGCGACGTGGTGGGAGCGCCGGCGATGGGAGTGGACACGATGAAGTAGCAGACGACGGCCAGCGGTATGGCCACGAACGCGTAGCCGCGCACGCCCATCGCCTGCAGCACGGCCAGCAGCATCCCGGCAAGGAACCAGGCCAGGTAGGTGGGCAGCCACAGCCGCGCGCCGTCGGGGAACCAGTGATCGGTGTGTACGAGGACCAGCCAGGCCGGGCTGATCAGCGTCAGCGCGGACAGCGCGAACAGCAGTAACCTCGGCTGCCACCGCCGCCGGCAGACGACTACCAACAGCAGGTATGCCAGCAGCGGGAGTAGCACGTAGAAGGACGCTTCCACCGCGAGGCTCCACATCTGCGTCAGGCCCTGATGGAGGTACTTCCCCAGGTAGCCGTTGCAGTAGATCTGCGTCAGCGTCAGGTTGCGCACCAGGCCGAGCCAAGTGTGTCCGGGGTTGGGTCCCGCCTCGCGGAAGTGGTACAGCACGTAGGCGAACAGCACGGTGACGACGTAGGCCGGCATGATGCGCCGAACCCGGTTCCGTGCATAGCGACTCAGCGACGGTGGCGGCCCGCCGGTGGCGGCTGATTTCAACCACGGCCGGAACAGCAGGAAGCCGGACAGCACGAAGAAGATCGGTACGCCGATCTCCAGCCGGGAGCCGACCAGGCCCCAATAGCCGTGGGTGTACTTGCCGGTGGTATAGGCCGCGTGGGTGCCGACGACGAGAAGCGCGGCGACGGCACGGATTCCGGTGAGGGAGGCGACCCGGTCGACGTGGGCGGTCTGCTCGAGTCCGCCCTGGGCGTCTTCTTCGGATTCTTCTTCGGACAGGGTCATCCGGTGTGTTTCCTGCGCGGCTTTCCGCCGTCCCGGCTGCGGGGCTTGTTCGCCGACCGGTCCGGCTGAAGGTTGATCAGCACACCCGAAATGCGGGTGTGCTCAAGTTTTTTCAGCGTCGACTTGGGCAGCTTGGCCGGCAACTCCACCAGCGAGAAGTCCGGGCCGATCGCGATGTGGCCGAAATCGCTTCGATGCAAACCGCCCTCGTTGGCGATGGCGCCGACAATCGAGCCGGGACCGATCTTGTGCCGCTTGCCCACCGCGATGCGGTAGGTGGTGAAGGGCTTTGTTTGCCTTGGCTTTTCGGGACGCTCGCGATGTTCGGTGTGCCGCTCGCGCCGCTCGCGCGGCGGCTCGGGCGACATCAAGAACTCTTCGCCGTCGCGGGACTGCAGCGCCAGGGCCGCGGCTATGTCGGCCAACGGGACGTCGTGCTCACGTTCGTAGTCCTCGACCAGCTTGCGGAACAGCTCGATTCCCGGACGGCCCAACGCGGTGGTGATGGAATCGGCGAACTTCGCCACCCGCTGGGCGTTGACGTCCTCGACGGTGGGCAGCTCGGACTCGGTGAGCGTTTGGCGCGTTGCCTTTTCGATCGCCTTGAGCAGGTGGCGCTCCCGCGGGGAGACGAACAGCAGCGCCGTCCCCGAGCGCCCGGCCCGCCCGGTGCGTCCGATGCGGTGCACGTAGGACTCGGTGTCGTGCGGGATGTCGTAGTTGAGGACGTGCGATATCCGCTCCACGTCCAGCCCCCGCGCGGCCACGTCGGTGGCGACCAGGATGTCGATTCCGCCGTCTTTCAGCGCGGCGACGGTCCGCTCCCGCTGCCCCTGGGGGATGTCGCCGTTGATGGCCGCCGCCGAAAAGCCTCGGGCCCTTAACTTTTCCGCGACTTCCTCGGTCGCCTGCTTGGTGCGCACGAAGACGATCATCGCCTCGAACGGCTCGACTTCCAGCACCCGGGTCAGCGCGTCCATCTTGCGCGGACCGGCGACCTGGATGTAGCGCTGTGAAATGTTCTCCGCGGTAGCCGTTTTCGCTTTGGTGGTGACCTCGAGCGGATCGTGCAGGTACTTGGTGGTGAGCTTGCGGATCGCCGCCGGCATGGTCGCCGAGAACAGAGCGACCTGTTTGTACTCGGGGGTGTCGGCCAGGATGCGTTCGACGTCCTCGGCGAAGCCCATGGTGAGCATCTCGTCGGCCTCGTCGAGCACCAGGTAGTCGACGTGCGAGAGGTCCAGCGTCCCGCGTTCGAGATGGTCGATCACCCGGCCGGGAGTACCGACCACCACCTGGGCGCCGCGCCGCAGCCCGGCCAGCTGAACCGTGTAGGAGGAACCGCCGTAGATCGGCAGCACGTTGATCTTCGGCAGGTGGGCCCCATACCGGCTGAACGCCTCGGCCACTTGCAGGGCCAGTTCCCGGGTGGGGGCCAGCACGAGCGCCTGAGTCGCCTTGCTGGTGGCGTCGATCTTGGACAGGATCGGGATCGCGAATGCCGCGGTCTTGCCGGTGCCGGTCTGGGCGAGACCGACCACGTCCGAGCCCTCCATCAGCGCCGGAATCGTCGCCGCTTGGATGCCCGTGGGTGACTCGTAGCCGACGTCGGCGATCGCCCGCAGCACCGAGGGGTGGATCTGCAGGTCGGCAAACGTCGGAGAGGCAGCCTCAGGCGAGGTGTCCGGGAGGGTCATCGTCCAAGGAGTCTAGTGGTCGTGGCCCCGTGATCATGAGCACAGCTGCGCCGGGCCCGGCCATGCCTGTCACACCGGCGCGCGGGATGACGGTACGGTGCGCGATGTGTGGTCGATACCCCGCCGTACCGAGCCACTGACCGGCTCGGCCGCTCTCGCGTTGATCGCCATGACGTTGACCGGCTGTGGTTCGGGAGACTCCACGGTCGCCAAGACGCCGCAGGCCACGACGACTACGGACACCCCGTCCATCACCGCCCCGGCTCAGCCCTCCGGCGCCGCCGCGCCGCCCGGCAGCAGCGCGGCGCCGGCGGACCCGTGCGCGGTCAACCTCGCCTCCCCCACGATCGCGAAGGTGGTCTCCGAGCTCCCGCGCGACCCGCGCAGCCAGCAAGGCTGGAACCCGGAGCCCCTGGCCGGCAACTACAACCAGTGCGCCCAGCTGTCGGCCGTGATCATCAAGGCCAACACCAACGCCGTCAACCCCACCACCCGAGCGGTGCTGTTCCACCTCGGGCAGTTCATCCCGCAGGGGGTTCCCGACACCTACGGGTTCAACGGCGTCGACGCGTCGCAGACCACCGGCGACACGGTGGCGCTGACCTACCCCAGCGGCATCAACGGGTTGAACACCGATGTGCGGTTCCACTGGAACGGCAACGGCGTCGAGCTGATCGGTAACGCACCGGGTCACTGACACCGCCGTTCCGTCGGTCCCCTCACCTACAGTTGCTGCTGTGTTCGTCACCGGCGACAGCATCGTGTACAGCGCGTCGGACCTGGCCGCCGCGGCCCGCTGCGAGTACGCGCTATTGCGGGATTTCGACGCGAAGCTGGGCCGGGGACCCGCCGCCACCGTCGAGGATGACCTGCTCGCGCGGACCGCCGTCCTCGGGAACGAACACGAGCGACGCGAATTGGACCGGCTGCGCGACCAGTTCGGCGATAACGTCGCGGTCATCGGCCGCCCGGCCTACACGCTCGCCGGCCTCGCGGCGGCCGCCGAGGCGACCCGGCGCGCCATCGCCGGCGGCGCGCCCGCGGTCTACCAGGCCGCCATGTTCGACGGCCGCTTCCTCGGCTTCGCCGACTTCTTGGTCCGAGACGGCGAGCACTACCGAGTGATCGACACCAAGCTGGCCCGTTCGGCCAACGTCACCGCGCTGCTGCAGCTGGCCGCGTACGCCGACGCGCTGGCCGCCTCGGGTGTGCCGGTGGCTCCCGAGGCCGAGCTGCACCTGGGCGACGGGACGGCGGCGCGTTACCGCGTCCGCGACCTCGTTCCTGTCTACTGCTCCGAGCGCGCCCGATTGCAGCGGCTTCTCGACGAGCATCATGCCAAGGGCGCCGCGGTTCGCTGGGACGACGAGGGCGTGGGCGCCTGTTTGCGTTGCCCGTTGTGCACCGAGCAATTGCGGGCCACCGACGATCTGCTACTGGTCGCCGGCATGCGAGTGGGCCAGCGGGACAAGTTGATCGACGCCGGAATCACGACGGTCTCCGATCTCGCCCGGCACACCGGCTCGCTGCCGGAACTGTCGTCCGGCGCCATCGGCAATCTGACCGCCCAGGCGAAACTTCAAGTCCGGCAACGCGAAACCGGCGCGCCGCTGTTCGAGATCGTCGATCCGCAGCCGCTGACGCTGCTACCCGAACCGGACCCGGGCGACCTGTTCTTCGACTTCGAGGGCGACCCGCTGTGGACCGTCGACGGGCGGGAGTGGGGTCTGGAATACCTGTTCGGCGTCCTGGAAGCGGGACCGGCCGGCGCGTTCCGCCCGTTGTGGGCGCACAACCGGGTTGACGAACGCAAGGCCCTGACCGATTTCCTGGCGATGGTGGCCAAGCGCCGCAAGCGCCGTCCGCACATGCACATCTACCACTACGCGCCGTACGAGAAGACCGCGCTGCTGCGGCTCGCCGGCCGCTACGGGGTGGGCGAGGACCAGGTTGACGAACTGCTGCGCAGCGGAACGCTCGTAGACCTTTATCCGTTGGTGCGCAAGAGCATTCGCGTGGGCGCGGAGTCGTTCAGCCTGAAGGCGCTGGAACCGCTCTACATGGGAGCGCAGCTGCGGGCCGGCGACGTCACCACGGCCACCGGTTCGATCACCTCCTACGCCCGGTACTGCGAACTGCGCGCCGACGGCCGCCGCGACGAGGCCGCCTCGGTGCTCAAGGAGATCGAGGATTACAACCACTACGACTGCCGCTCGACCCAGGAGCTGCGTAACTGGCTGATGTTGCGCGCCTACGAATCGGGCGTCGTACCGGTCGGCGCCCAGCCCGTCCGGGACGGCAACACCGTCGAGGACCGTGACCAGTTGGCGACGACCTTGTCGGCGTTCACCGGTGACGCCGCCGTCGGTGAGCGCACGCCCGAACAGACGGCGGTGGCACTGCTGGCCGCGGCGCGCGGCTACCACCGGCGCGAGGACAAGCCCTTCTGGTGGGCACACTTTGACCGGCTGAACTTCCCCGTCGAGGAGTGGGCGGACAACACCGACGTCTTCGTCGCCGAGCGCGCCTCGGTCAGCGTCGACTGGAACACGCCGCCCCGCGCGCGCAAGCCGCAGCGACGGGTGCAGTTGCACGGCGAACTGGCACGCGGGGAGCTGATGACCGACGTCTTCGCGCTCTACAACCCGCCGGCGCCACCGGGGATGTCCGACGATCCCGAGCGGCGCGCGGCCGCACGCGCGACGGTCGTCGCGGCCGATGATCCGGCGCTGCCCGCCGAGGTGACCATCGTCGAGCGAGTAGGCAACGACGGCAAGCCATTCCACCAACTCCCGTTCGCGCTCACCCCGGGCCCGCCGATTCCGACGACCGCACTGCGCGAGTCGATCGAGGCGACGGCCGCCGCGGTCGCGGCCGACTTGCCGCAGCTACCCCGCAACGCCGTCGTTGACATTCTGCTGCGCCGCGCGCCCCGCACACGCAGCGGCACCGCGCTGCCGCGTGGCGCCGACACGGTAGCCGACATCGCTACCGCGGTAATGGATTTGGACTCGTCGTACCTGGCGGTGCATGGACCGCCGGGCACCGGCAAAACGCATACCGCCGCCCGCGTGATCCAGCGCCTGGTCACCGAGCATGGTTGGCGCGTCGGCGTGGTGGCGCAATCGCATGCCGCGGTCGAGAACCTGCTGGACTGTGTCATCGACGCCGGGCTGGAGCCGGCACGGGTGGCGAAGAAGCGCAACGACCACAGCGCCCCGCGCTGGCAGGAGATCGACGGCGGCGCCTACGCCAGTTTCATCGCCGACACCGCGGGCTGCGTAGTCGGCGGAACCGCATGGGATTTCGCCAACGCCAATCGGGTCCCGCGCGACAGCCTGGACCTGCTGGTGATCGACGAGGCGGGCCAATTCTGTCTGGCCAACACCATCGCCGTGGCGCCGGCCGCCGCCAACCTGTTGCTGCTCGGCGACCCCCAGCAGCTGCCGCAGGTGAGCCAGGGAACGCATCCCGACCCGGTCGACACGTCCGCCCTCGACTGGCTGGTGGATGGCCAGCGCACGCTGCCCGACGAACGAGGATATTTCCTGGACCTCTCGTACCGGATGCACCCGGCGGTGTGCGCCGCGGTGTCGGCTCTGTCCTACGAGGGCAGGCTGCATTCCCACGAGTGCACCGCCGCCCGGCGCCTTGCCGGATACCCGCCCGGCGTGCGGACGCTCACCGTAGGGCATCACGGCAACTCGACGGAGAGCCTTGAGGAGGCGGAGGCGATCACCGGCCAAATCGAACGACTGCTCGGCATGCCCTGGACCGACGAGCACGGCACCCGGCCCTTGACCGCTTCCGACGTGTTGGTGCTGGCGCCCTACAACGCCCAGGTGGCGCTGCTGCGCCGGCGGTTGACCGCCGCCGGGCTCGGCGGGATCCGGGTCGGCACGGTCGACAAGTTCCAGGGTGGGCAGGCGCCGGTGGTGTTCATCTCGATGACGGCCTCTTCCGCGGACGTGGTGCCACGCGGAATGTCGTTCCTGCTCAACAGGAACCGGCTCAACGTCGCCATCAGCCGGGCCCAGTACGCGGCGGTCATCGTGCGCTCGGGGTCGCTGACCGAGTACCTGCCCAGCACGCCCGCGGGGCTGATCGAGCTGGGCGCTTTTCTGGCGTTGACGCAGCCGGCCTGATGACCGGCCCGGCCCTAGTCGCCGGACGAGTGGCGACCGTAGCCGGTCGGGTCGTCGTCGGCATCGCGGCGGTGCCGGTGACCGCGCGCGGAGCCGTTCTGCGGCCGTGGCGGCGGCGCGGGCCGATCGCGGGGGGTGGACCGGTATGGGCGCGCCGAGAGCTCGGTTACCGGACGGAAGCGCTCGCGGGTGTCGACATGGGAGCCGTTGTGCGCGAAACCGATTGGGCCACCGTTCGGAGCGGGTTTGTCGTGCCGGCTGTGCCACGCGGACGGCGGGCGCGGGCGCGCGGGCCGATCGGCCGGTGCCCCGGCACCGCTTTCGCGCCCGTACGCCGCGCGCGATGCCGGGGCGGCCTCGGGTTCACGAAGAAGGATGAATTCGACGTAGTCGTCGTCGTCATAGTCGTCGCCGAGCAGGTCGCCCGCCTCCGACCGGCCGCCGGCCACGGCCGACGGCGCATAGCCGATCAAGAACAAGGCGGCCACGATCCCGAACAGCGCGACGAACGCGGGCAACAGCACCGATTGCGACATGGCGGCCGCGAACGGGTCGCGCAGGAACTCAGGCAGTTGCAGCGTGGCGGGCGTCTCCTCGCCGACACCGCCGGACGGCTGCGGCGGCATCTCGGCGCCGATCCGTGCGGTCATGAACGCGGCCATGCCGGCGCTTCCGAGCACCGCGCCGAGCTGGCGGACCGAGTTGTACACGGCGGAGCCCGCGCCGGCCAGGCGCGGCGGCAGGTTGCGCGTCGCGGTGGCGGTGAGTGGCGACCAGACGAACGCCATCCCGACGCCCGACGCGAAGAACGGCAACACCAGCCGCCAGACCGGTGTCGTTGGGGACATCTCGAAGGTGAGCCAGGTCAGCGCTATCGCCAGCACCGAGAAGCCGAACCCGAGGACCGGGCGTGGATGGTATTTGTCGACCATCCTGCCGACGAAGGGGGCGAACGCTCCGTTGGCGATCGCCATCGGCGCGATCAGCAGGGCCGAGCGCGTCGGCGACAACCCGCACACGGCCTGCGCGTAGAACGTCAACGGCAGCATCATCGCGGTCGCGGCGAACGAGACGATGGCCACCCCGACGTTGCACAGGCCGAAGTCGCGGTCACGGAAGATCACCAGAGGAATCAGCGGCTCGTCGGTGTTCATCGACTGCCAGAACACGAACACCGTCATGAACCCGACTCCGGCGACCAGCATCGCCCAGATCCATGGCTGCCAGTGCGCGGCCTGGCCCTGTTGCAGCCCGAACACGATCAGGAACATCCCCGCACCGGACAGCGCGACGCCGACCACGTCGAACCGGTGCGACTGGGTGGGCAGCACCGGGACCAACCAGTACGCGAGCGCAAGCCCGGCCACGCCGATGGGGACGTTGACGAAGAAGATCCACTGCCACCCCAGCCCGTCGACCAGCACACCGCCGGCCAGCGGGCCCACCAGGCTGGCGACCCCGGCCGTGGCCCCCCACAGGCTGACCGCGACGCCGCGCCGCTCCGCCGGGAAGATCCGGGTGATCGTCGACAAGGTCTGCGGCGTGAGCACCCCGGCGCCGACACCCTGCACCACCCGGGCGGCGATCAGCATGGCGGCGCTGCCCGACAGCCCGCACCAGACCGAGGCGACGGTGAACACCACCAGGCCGATCAGGTACAGGTTCTTGGGGCCGAACCGGTCACCGAGCCGCCCGGCCACCAGCAACACGACCGCGTAACCCAGCAGGTAGGCGCTGGTCACCCAGACCACCGTGTCGTAGCCGATGTGCAACTTGGTCATGATCGTCGGGTTCGCGATGGCGACGATGGTCGAGTCGACCATGATCATGAAGAAGCCGATCATCATCGCCCAGAGCGCGTTCCAGGGCCTCTGGGATTGCGGCGAGTTCTGGGTGAGGAAGTTCCAGCGCTTCGTGAGGTGGGCTGGGTTCGGCGCCGCGCGCCGGGTTACCCCGGACGACGGAGGCGTCGCCGCGGTCATCTACCCACCTCGTTTCAGCTTCCGAGGATGCCCGGCTGCGGGGGCTGGTCTGTCGACGGGCCCCCGGACCGTCACGGACATCCAGCCTGCATTATGGCCGCTGACGCGATTGAGGGCAGCGACGGACCCGATCCGGGGTACACCACGCGGAGGTTTCATGTTCGGTCGGCGTTCCGGAGCGCGCACGTTAGCCTGGTAAGACGCCATTTGCAGGAGAGGCAAGATGCGGGCCCGACGGAAGCGGTCTTCGAACCGGTTTTTCAGCATGTCGCACGACGACCAGGCGCCGCCCACCAACGGCCGGCCCAAGACCTCCGCGCGGGCTTTGGCGCAGGTCATCGAGCGGAGCTCACGGATTCAGGGACCGGCTGCCGAGGCCTATGTGTCCCGGCTGCGCAACGCCCACCCGAGCAGCAGCCCGGCCGACATCCTCGCCAAGCTGCAGAAGCGCTACGTGGGCATGGTGACGGCCAGCGGCATGGCGGTGGGCGCGGTCGCGACGATCCCCGGCATCGGCACGCTGAGCGCGCTGTCTGCCGCCGCGGCCGAAACGGTGACGTTCCTGGAAGCCACCGCATTCTTCGTGTTGGCCGTCGCGGTGGTGTACGACATCCCCGCCGACCACCGGGAACGCCGCCGGGCCCTGGTGTTGTCGGTGCTGGTCGGCGACAACAGTAAGGCAGCGGTCGCCCAACTCTTCGGCCCGAGCCGCACCAACGGTGGCTGGATTTCCGAGAGCGTGGCCGCCGTGCCGCTGTCGTCGATGTCACGGCTGAACTCGCGACTGTTCAAATCGTGGGTCAAGCGATACACGCTGCGGCGCGGCGCCCTGGTGTTCGGCAAGGTGCTCCCGGTGGGCATCGGGATCGTCGTCGGGGCCGTGGGCAACTACTTCGCCGGCAAGAAGATCGTCCGCAACGCCGATCGGGCATTCGGCGCCCCGCCCGTGCGGTGGCCGCGCGCCCTGCACCTGGTGCCGCCGTTCCACGAAGCCGGCTAGCGCCCTGCGACCCCCGTCTCCCTGGCGAATTGCTGGCGAAAGGTTAGCCTTTATAGGGCGGGAAACGTAGAGCATCGCCACTGCTGTGACATGCTCCACAATCCGGGGGCCGAGAAATGTACAGGCGCCGTGCAACAGCTGCGTAAGCGCTTGCAGGACAGAGGAATTGAGGCGAACAGCGGTCGTGAGCAACATAAGTTCACCATTCGGGCAGAACGAATGGCTGGTCGAGGAGATGTACCGCAAGTTCCGCGATGACCCCTCGTCGGTGGATCCGAGCTGGCACGAGTTCCTCGTCGACTACAACCCCGAGCCGACCGGCGAATCGGCCTCGAGCGCCGGCGACGGCCAACCCGCCGCGCAAGCAAAACCCGAGCCGGTCACCCAGCCGGTCGCCCAGACCGCGGCGCCGGCCCAGCCCGCCGCGGGCAACGGTGCCGCCAGCGCCCCCGCGGCAGCACCGGCCAAAGCCAAAGCCCCGACTCCCCCGCCCGCGGAAGGCGACGAGCTGCAGACCCTGCGCGGCGCCGCGGCCGCCGTCGTCAAGAACATGTCCGCCTCGCTGGACGTGCCGACCGCCACCAGCGTTCGGGCCGTCCCGGCCAAGCTGATGATCGACAACCGGATCGTCATCAACAACCAGCTCAAGCGCACCCGTGGCGGCAAGATCTCCTTCACCCACCTGCTGGGTTACGCGCTGGTGCAGGCGGTCAAGCAGTTCCCGAACATGAATCGGCACTACGCCGAGATCGACGGCAAGCCCACCGCGGTCACACCCGCCCATACCAATCTGGGCCTGGCCATCGACCTGCAGGGCAAGGACGGCAAGCGTTCGCTGGTGGTGGCCGGCATCAAGGGTTGCGAGACGATGCGCTTCGCGGAATTCGTCTCCGCCTACGAGGACATCGTGCGCCGGGCCCGCGACGGCAAGCTGACCGCCGAAGACTTTGCGGGCGTGACGATTTCGCTGACGAACCCCGGCACCATCGGAACCGTGCACTCGGTGCCGCGGTTGATGGCCGGCCAGGGCGCCATCATCGGCGTCGGCGCGATGGAATACCCCGCCGAATTCCAGGGCGCGAGCGAGGAGCGCATCGCCGAGCTGGGAATCGGCAAGCTGATCACGCTGACCTCGACGTACGACCACCGGATCATTCAGGGTGCCGAATCCGGCGACTTCCTGCGCGCCATCCACGAGATGCTGCTGTCGGACGCGTTCTGGGACGACATCTTCCGCGAACTGGGCAACCCGTACCTGCCGGTGCGGTGGAGCACCGACAACCCGGACTCGATCGTCGACAAGAACGCCCGGGTGATGGAGTTGATTGCGGCCTACCGCAACCGCGGCCACCTGATGGCCGACATCGACCCGCTGCGGCTGGACGGCAGCCGCTTCCGCAGCCACCCCGACCTCGAAATCCTCAACCACGGGCTGACGCTGTGGGATCTCGACCGGGTGTTCAAGGTCAACGGCTTCGCCGGCTGCGAGTACAAGAAGCTGCGCGACGTGCTTGGCCTGCTGCGCGACGCCTACTGCCGCCACATCGGCGTGGAATACACCCACATCCTCGAGCCCTCGCAGCAAGAGTGGCTGCAGCAGCGCGTCGAGACCAAACACGTCAAACCGACGGTGGCCGAGCAGAAATTCATCCTGAGCAAGCTGAACGCCGCCGAGGCATTCGAGACGTTCTTGCAGACAAAATACGTTGGGCAGAAACGGTTTTCGCTAGAAGGTGCGGAAAGCGTGATCCCGATGATGGACGCGGCGATCGACCAGTGCGCCGAGCACGGTCTCGACGAAGTGGTCATCGGGATGCCGCACCGCGGCCGGCTCAACGTGCTGGCCAACATCGTCGGCAAGCCCTACTCGCAGATCTTCAGCGAGTTCGAGGGCAACCTCAACCCGTCGCAGGCGCACGGTTCCGGTGACGTCAAGTACCACCTCGGCGCCACCGGCGTCTACCTGCAGATGTTCGGCGACAACGACATTCAGGTCTCGTTGACCGCGAACCCCTCGCACCTGGAGGCCGTCGACCCGGTAACCGGGCAGGTCCGCCATGTTGAGCGTCTCGGCGACGATGCCCTGGCCCGCGAAGGCGGCGTCGCCGTGCAGCATCATCGGCACCACCGAGAAGGCCTTCTCGTCACCGTCGTCGTGGGCGCCGCGATTCAGCAGGTCCTGCTTGGCCCGGACCAGGCCCTCGAGCACCGGGTCGACGGCCTCCAGGTGCGAGGGGTTCGCGGTCAACGAGACCTGAATGTCGTTGTCGCCGAACATCTGCAG
>NZ_LZKH01000144.1:0-574 GCF_001672745.1 Mycobacterium sp. E1386 | reverse complement strand
CCCCGACACCTACTTCGACTCCGGCGGCATCCATGTCGACTTCGCCGACCCGTACTGCCCCACGTTGCGCGCCGCGGTCACCGCCCTACCCAATGTGGTCGACGGCGGCACCATGGTGGTGATCCAGGGGCCGCGGTTCTCCACGCGTGCGGAAAGCCAGTGGTTCGCATCCGCCGGGTTCGCTCTCGTCAACATGACCGGCTACCCGGAGGCGGTGCTCGCCCGGGAACTTGAAATGTGCTATGCGGCAATCGCCTTGGTGACCGACCTGGACGCCGGTGTCGCGGTCGGCGAGGGCGTGACGACCGTCCAGGTGTTCGCCGAATTCGAGAAGAACATCGGGCCGTTCAAGGAGTTGGTTCGCGAGGCGATCGGCCGGGTCGCAGACGAACGCAACTGCACGCACTGCCTGCCGCACACCGGCGTCACGCTGCCCCTCGAGCTGCCATGAGGGTATTGCTAACGGGGGCCGCCGGTTTCATCGGTTCGCGGGTGGACGCGGCGCGCAACGTGGGGCAGTACGGGTCGGCGAAGTCGACATGGATGCCGCCGGAGTCGAAGTAGGTGTCGGGGC
>NZ_LZKH01000143.1:0-5690 GCF_001672745.1 Mycobacterium sp. E1386 | reverse complement strand
CGCGCAGGTGCACCGGTTGTGCGGCGAGCTCCTGGCGCCCGCGCCGGCCCCCACCAGCCTGCCCGGTCACTGGACGCCGCACGTCACGCTGGCCCGTCGCGTCGCGGGACCGGCGCTGAGCCGGTCGCTGCGGATCGCGGGGCGGCCCCCGCTCGTCGAGGGGAGCTTCGCCGGTTTGCGCCACTGGAACGGCGAGAAGAAGGTCGACTACCTGATCCGCTAGCCGCCGAACAGCAGGTAAAGGCCGGTGAAGGTGTAGCCGACCATGACCAGCATCATGGTCAGCTGGCCGGTGAGCTGGTGCCCGCTCGGCAGCAGCCGCAGCGCCTTGTCGTGGGCGGCGATCACCGCGAGGATGTGGCCGGTCACCACGCAGGCCACCTTGATCCCGGCCAGCACCGGCGGGTGCGCGGACAACACGTAGGCCACCTGCTGGTGCGCCAGTCCCAGCAAATTCCAGCCGTGGCCGAGCGGGTCGGCCAGCGCGAACACGGCCTGTTGTCCGCGCTCGACGAGGTAGGTGAGGTAGTGGGCGAAGATGTAGCCCACCACGATCGGGATCAGGGAATGTGCCATCTGGCCGGGCAGGGCGCGGCGCTGGTCGCGGTCCACGCCGCCCGTCGCGCGCGCGGCGAGTGAAAAGGTCACCGCCACAACCGAAATGAAGACAATCAGCCCGAGGGTTCGCAGCAGCGACGACGCCGGCGCCGGCGTCAGGCCGATGTCGCGCGCCAGCCCGTCGGCGAAGCCGCGCCACGTCGGGGACGACGAGAAACTGTCGAACGCCGTGGACCCGAGCAACACCGCGAGCAGCACCACCACCCCGGGCCGCACGGGCAGCGACGGCAAATGGTCGAGCGGATTCCCGATGACGATCCTCCCGCTCGCCGGGTTGCGGCGAAACGGGGACAGCCGGGACACCGCCATGCTGTACACGCCGAACGGGTCGGCACGGGCCAGCCAGCGCTGGCCACACATCCAGGCGCCCACCAGCATGGCCACGGCGTATACACCCAGCCACGCGCCCACCCAGGGCAGGGACGCGGGGTTCGGGCTGGCCAGCTCCATCCAGACGAACGCGAACAAGCCCAGCGCGGCCGGGCGGTAGCCCCAGCGTTCGGGATAGGACCGCCGCGGGCGGTGCAGGCGCTCGGGCGTGGCCCGTCGCAGCAACAAATAGACCGTCCGCATCGGCGAAATGATCCGCCAAACCGGCCCGATCGCCAGCGACAGCGCCACCAGGCCGACCCACAGCAGCACGTAGAACACGCCGAGTAGGGCGTTGGTCTCCGACCGCGGGCCCCACACCCCGGCCGCCACCGCCCACGCCGCGAACACCAGCGCCAGCCCGGCGGCCGTCCACCGCGTCGCCCGCGCGTCGACCAGCGCGGTCACGGCCGCCGGCAGTGGGCGGCCGGGCTTGAGCGGATCGAACCGCGGCCGCCGCCAGGCGAAGGCGACCAGCGCGAAGGTGAACGTCAGGGCCCACGCCGCGCCGACCATCGCGTACATGTACGGCACCGGCAGGTCGCCGGATCCGCCGAGCCCGTGCGCGAGCACCACGGTCGCGCCGCCGCCGGTCACGGTTGGACTTGGACGGTCGCAATCGTGCGGTCCAGGTGGTGCAGCTCCACCTCGACGTTGCCGGGCACGTCGGCGCTGAACTGGAACGTCTGGTTGGGCGCCGCGGCCACCGGGAACTTGTGGTCGGGCGTCGAGTGCACGTGCAGCTCGTCGGGAGCGTCGCTGGTCACCTTCACCGTGATCGGCTGGTGCACCCTGGCCTGCAGCGTGGCGTTGGTGGGAGTCACCTGCCCGTTGGCGATGGTGACGTCGATCGTCGGGCCGGCGCCGGTGGCCTGCGACTGGTTATGCGAGCCGCCGCAAGCGATCAACGCCCACGCCAGCGCCGCCACCCACGCCGCAGCCAGAGCTCTACGCATACCCATCGATCAGGCCGCCCTGGGGGTGCCTGGCACGGTGTGCTTTTCCTCCTCCGCCCGCTTGGGGACGCTGTCGGCGTTGTTGATCCGGCCGGCGCCCCAGGTCAGGGCGGTGATCACCATCAGTGTCAGGAAGAGCACCACGATCCCACCGGCGGTGAACAGCCAGGCCGGCGCGCTCTGGTCACGCTCGCGCTGCAGGATGGTGACCTCCAGGACGAACGGCCGCGTGCTGGACGCCAGCGCGGGAACCTCGGGCGCCGGGATGGCATCGTCGGCCGGCTCGTAGATCGGCACGGCCGTCATGGTCCGGCCGTCCTGCACCCGCAGCAGGGTCTTCCAGTCTCCCCACACCGGGACCGGCTGGGTGGACCGGTAGTGCCCCGGCCCGACCTTGGCGAGCTTGTCGATCACCAGGCCACGGTCGTTCTGCATCCGCCCCTGCCACGACAGGATCGTCAGCCAGTCCGGGTGGTCACTGACCATGGTCGGCGGGGAGATCATCACGTCGGCCGACACCATCCGCTGCCCCGCAGGGCTGGGGAGATCCGTCAACGTCACCGTGGCGGTGTTCTGGCCCGGCACGAGGATGTGCAAGCCGTTGGCCACCGCGATGCCGATCACCAACACCGCCGCCGCCACCACCGAGATGCCGACCCCGCGGCTCGGCAGGCGCCGGCCCGTGAGGACCAGGCCGAACAGCGCGCCGCAAACCCCGGTCAACGCCGCGACGGGCACCGACATCGCCAGCGCCTCGCCCCACATGCTGGTCGGCCACGGGTAGTGGTACACCGCCCCGATCCACAGCGATTCCAGCCACAGCCCCACCGTGGCGACCGCGAGGCCGGAGACGGCGCCGAAGGCCACTGGACGCTTGATCAACGGGGTCAGCGCCACCAGCTCGACGACGAGGGCGGGCCCCAGGTACAGCGGGAACCAGTTGATCGGGGCGCCCAGGATGGGGCCGACCACCACCGCGACCGCACCGCGCAGCGCGATGGCGAACAGCGCCGCGATGATCGCGGCACCGCGTCCCATCGTCATGCGGGCCGCGACGGCCGCCAGCGCGGACGCCGCGGCGATCAGCATCGGCTGAAACACCAGCCGGAACTGCGGAACCCCGAAGTCGAACTCGATCTGGTAGACGGACAGGCCGATGAACAGCCCGCCGAAGGACAGGTAACGCAGGAAGGTGATGAAGGCGCCGTGGGTTACCTCGTCGGCGTCGTGCGCCTCACCTTCACGCTCCAGCATCAGCACCGAGAACAGCGAGAAACACGCACCGCCGATCATCATCAAATGCGTTGGGCCCCAAAGTGTTACGTCTTGCCCGAAGATCCGGTGCCAGATGTCGTCGAGCGGAAAGCCGATCATGGCGTACATCCCGCAGCCTGCCATCAGCAGGCCGCCGACGGGCGCGTGCCAGTTGCGGGTGATCCGCACCGCCGCGGGGCCCGGCTTGTCGAACGGCAGCACCACCGAGACCATGCCGGCGACGAAGATGCCGAACAGGCCGATGATGATGAAGTAGTGCGCGGGGTTGGCCAGGGGGCCGGGATCGCGCCCGTTGCCGATGTGCCAGCTGACGTCCCAGATGAACCCGAACAGGGCGCAGATGATGAACGTCGTGAAGATCAGGACCGGAAGCGCCACCCAGTTGGGCCGGTGGAACTTCTCGCCCAGCTTGTCGGCGACCCGCGTCAACCACTCGATCCGATGGGTGCGGTGGGCGTAGCCGACCCACAGCATGACCGCGGCGATCACCACCGCCGCGACCGACAGCCCGATCACCTGGTTCAAGCCGGCGCCGCGGGCAGGCGCTTCGGCAACGTAGGTCAGTTCCGTCGAGTTCATCGTCAAAACCTCCGAACACCACAGGGCCCGAGCTGTGATCCAGCTCGCAGGAAGCGGAATGCCCAAATCGGCGGCCGGTCAATCACCGATTTCGTTGTCTTCGCGCTGCGCGGCATCCTCCTGACCGCCGGGGGAGCGGCGGTCCTTGAGCGCGACGTAGAGGATCACGCCGACGACGATGATCGCCGGCAAGAACGCGGGGATCGCCAGCAAGATCATGTGGTGGGCCACATACGCGGCGTGCGGATCGGTCATTGTCGTGAGATACCCCGGCGGGCGGCATGTTCTGCGGCCGTTACCCTACTTTGAACACTTTTATTCACAGCTGCCCCCACCGTGGGCAGGGGGGCCGCGTGCGCGGCCACCGACGATGCAGGGGAGTACGGGTGACTCAAGCGGCAACTCGACCGGCCACCGGCGCCAACGACGCAGACATCCTGGCGGTTGCCCGTGAACAGGTACTCGAGCGCGGCGAGGGGCTGAGCCGGGAGCAGGTGCTGCAGGTGCTGCAGCTGCCCGACGACCGGCTCGACGACCTGCTGGCGCTGGCCCACGAGGTGCGGATGCGCTGGTGCGGGCCCGAGGTCGAGGTCGAGGGCATCATCAGCCTGAAGACCGGCGGCTGCCCGGAGGACTGCCATTTCTGCTCGCAATCGGGGTTGTTCGCCTCGCCGGTGCGCAGCGCCCGGCTGGACATTCCCAGCCTGGTCGAGGCCGCCAAGCAGACCGCCAAGTCGGGTGCCACCGAGTTCTGCATCGTGGCCGCCGTCCGCGGGCCCGACGAGCGGTTGATGGCCCAGGTCGCGGCCGGCATCGAGGCGATCCGCAACGAGGTCGAGATCAACATCGCCTGCTCGCTGGGGATGCTGACCGCCGAGCAGGTCGAGCAGCTGTCGGCGATGGGTGTGCACCGCTACAACCACAACCTGGAGACCGCCCGCTCGTTCTTCACCAACGTGGTGACCACCCACACCTGGGAGGAGCGCTGGCAGACCCTGTTGATGGTGCGCGACGCCGGCATGGAGGTGTGCTGCGGCGGCATCCTGGGCATGGGCGAGACGCTCGAGCAGCGCGCGGAGTTCGCCGCCGAACTGGCCGAGCTGGGGCCCGACGAGGTGCCGTTGAACTTCCTCAACCCACGTCCCGGCACGCCGTTCGGCGACCTGGAGGTGCTGCCGGTGCCCGAGGCACTGAAGTCCGTCGCCGCCTTCCGCCTGGCCCTGCCGCGCGCGATGCTGCGGTTCGCCGGGGGCCGCGAGATCACCCTGGGCGACCTGGGCGCCAAGCAGGGCATCCTGGGCGGCATCAACGCCGTGATCGTCGGGAACTACCTGACCACGCTCGGCCGCCCGGCCGAGGCCGACCTGGAACTGCTCGACGACCTGCAGATGCCCATCAAAGCCCTGAACGCCACCCTGTAGAAACTTGGAGACTGTGGTTCGGGAACTGGGCGCTCCGGTCAGCGCCGGCGTCTACAACGTCTACACCGGGGAACTGGGGGGCACCGCAGTGCCGACCGCGGCGCAGTTGGGCCTCGAGCCGCCCCGGTTCTGCGCGGAATGCGGCCGCCGGATGATCGTGCAGGTCCGCCCCGACGGCTGGCGGGCGCAGTGCTCGCGGCACGGTCAGGTCGACTCCATCGACTTGGAGGCCGAGCGGTGACCGAGCCCGTGCAGGGTCGGGACGCCCCGCCGGCCGCAACCGCCCCGCGCAAGCCGCCGGTGCGCGCCATCGCCATCGCCGGGCTGGGATCCGCGGCGGCCGGGGTGCTGGCCGGCGGGCTGTGGGCGTGGATCGCCCCGCCGATCCACGCCGTGGTGGCGCTCACGCGGGCGGGCGAACGGGTCCACGACTACCTCGGCACCGAGTCCGAGCACTTCTTCGACGCGCCGT
>NZ_LZKH01000142.1:0-40975 GCF_001672745.1 Mycobacterium sp. E1386 | reverse complement strand
GGCGCGGGTCAGCATCGAGCGGATGCTAGGCCGCACCAACAACATTCGCATCGACGAGGACAAGCACGGCCCTCCCGGCGACCGCCGGTACCGGTATCTGCCCACGTTCATCTTGCGGGGGCTCACCCGGCTACACATCCGATTCGAGTAGTGCGATGCCGTTTCAGGGAACAACCGCAATCGTGACCGGCGGTCGCCGGGAGGGCCGTGCTTGTCCTCGTCGATGCGAATGTTGTTGGTGCGGCCTAGCATCCGCTCGATGCTGACCCGCGCCTCGGTGCGTGCCAGCGGTGCTCCGGGGCAGGCATGCGGACCGCGACCGAACGCGACATGGCTGCGCGCGTTGGGACGGTGGATGTCGAACACGTCTGGCTCGGGGAATTTGCGCGGGTCACGATTGAGCGCCGCATTGACGAGCATCACGGTGGTGCCTGCCGGAAGGTCGATCCCGCCGACAGCCACCGGGCACTTCGACAACCGGAAGTCACCGCGCACCGGGCTCTCGTAGCGCAAGGCCTCCTCGATGAAGTCGGGGATGAGTTCGCGGTTGGCACGCAACTTGCTTTGCAGCTCCGGGCTTTCGGCGAGCATCATCACTGCGGCGCTGAGCAGGCGCACCGTCGTCTCCTGCCCGGCCGCAAACAGATTGGCCGCTACGCGCACCGCGTCGATCACCTCCGGCGTGCTGCCGTCCGGGAAGGTGGCGGACGCGACTCCGGTCAGCACGTCGCCGCGCGGAGTTCGCCGCCTGTCCTCGATGTACGCGGTGAATTTGCCATAGAGGTATTCCAGCGGCGAATGACGCATGATGTCACCCTCGCTGCTGCCGATCGTGCCCGCCTCGCTGAGCAGCGCGGCACGGAACTCCTCGTGATCCGACTCGGGAACACCCAGCAGGTCCGCGATCACCAGCATCGCGAATGGGGAGGCGAAATCCCCAATGAATTCGCACCGTTCGCCGCTCAGAGCGACGTCCAGCTGACGGTCGGCGAGGCGCCACATGAACTCTTCGTTTTCCTTGAGCCGCTTGGGAGTGATCATCCGGGACAGCAACGCCCGGTGCGCCGTGTGCACCGGTGGATCGAAGGTCGGCAACTGATCGTTGAACGGTAATTCGCCCCGCTGCGCCGCGATCAGCTCGCTGATGTCCTCGTCGCCCCGGTCGTCCAGCGCGACGGGGAACCCCGGGAACGGGCCTGTCACCGAGATGCATGACGAGAACTTTTTGGTGTCGTTGTAGATCGCGACGCCCTCGTCGTAACCGGTGACCATCACCACGTCGTGGTGTTGCTCGCGCCGCAGCGGACATTCCTCGCGCATCGCGGCGAGATAGCCATATGGATCGGCGAGCAACTCGTTGTCGGTGAAGAAGTCTCTCTTGTCGATGTCATCAGCCTTCACTGCGGCAGTTCCACTCCCTCAAAGCTTTTGAACATCTCCGGTTGCGGCGGCGTCATCTGCAAGTAGAGGTCGATGTGACGAATCCTGTCATCGTCGGTGAAGTCGTATACCGATAGCGAATTGACCACGCTGCTGAAATCGCCTACTTCGCTGCGCTCCTCGAGCTCGAGGAACACCCGACCGCCGGACTCGGTGATGTGTTTGAACGAGCACTCCCACTTCGACGACGTCGCCCAGTTGGTGAGGAATTCGACATAGTCCGGCCATTTCATCACCTCTTTGAAGGCGCCGACTCGTTCGAACTCGTCGACTGCGACCAGTTCCGCCACCGGCCCCCAACTGTCCGCCGAGAAGCCCGGCTTCTTCGCTTCGTCGACCAGACGTCTCGTGACGGTGCAGTACTGCAGAACCGCGCGGGATCGGCCGGTGTGCGCGCCGATGACGTCCTCGACCTTGAGCAAAACCTTCACACCGACACCCCGGCTTTCGCCAGGCATCGTTCGAGCGCCTCGACGTACTCCCCAGTGCCGTGGAACGGACCGTGCACTCCGATGGCGACGTCCAGGAACGCGTTGTACTCGTCATTGACGTGGGTCTCCCAGCGCGTCAACTCCCCCACATCGTTGGTTTCGATGAAACTGTATGAGTAGAAGCCCATCCGGACGCCGTCCTTGGTGTGGCCTTCCCAGCGCGTCTTCATGACGACACCGTTTTCGGCCGGCCAGTATTTGAAGTCGGCGGGTTTCCAGTCCGGGAAGGTCAGCGAGTAGGCCTTGGCCTCCATCGTCGAAGCGCGTGCGGTGTCCTCGGGGAACTCACTGAATTTGAACACCTGATCGCCGGTGAAATACGGCGATACGTAGATGCCGTCGTCGGCGAATTTCCAAGCGTCGGCGAACGCTTCGCCGTCCTGGACTCCCTGGCGCAGGTAGGCGTCGCGGTAGGCCTCGGCCATCCGGCGGTGGTGGGCGATGCGTTCGTCGATATTCATTGGACTTCCTCCCGGTTCACCGCGCCATTGGCCATGTAGCGGTCCACCACGGAGTGATAATGGCCGATGACGACTTCCTCTTTGACCAGCGACATGTGGTCGAGCCTGCTGTTGCGCAGTCCGAGTTGCTGCCGTGGCATCTGCTCGTAATCCTGTTGCAGCGCTTCGAAATACTTGTAGCTGCCCGGCTCCTCGACCTCGGTCAGCGGGACCCTGAAGGCGTCGCGGTGTTCCGCTGGCAGGTACATGTAGCTGCTGACGTGCCAGATGCAGCGGTTCGGGTCGCCGTCCGGATGGGGCACGGCCATGATGACATGACATTCGCCGGCGCGGATCGTCATGAAGTAGTTGGGAAACAGCACCCAGCCCTGGTTGTCGCTCATCTGGTCGTCGGTGAGGCCACTGACGTCGAGACCCATGCCGGCCAGAGTGTCGCGGGTGGCCCGCTGAAGCAGCTTGCGCGCGGTGACGCCCTCGGGGAACTCGACCGAGCCGTCCGGCGCCCGGTATTCGGCGACGAGTTCTTGGAAGCGGGGCATGACAGCGACGGTCGAGGGGAAGGTATCCGGCAGGTTCATAATGCCCTCGATCTGCTTTTCTGCACTGGCACCCTTCACTTCGAACGGGGCCACCGCGACGCTGTGGTTTTCGAAGAACCGGTATCGGGCGGTCGTTGGATCGATCACGAGCACGCTGAGCAATTGCGGGTGGATGCCGTTGATGTGGTAGCCCTCTTCGAAGGCGTCCATGACAACTTTCCAGTTGCATTCCAAGCTCTCGCGGACGTTCATCACGGTGACCATGTCGGCGAGGTGGTACGGGGCGAGCAGTTCGATGACGTCGGGGCCGAGGAAGTCGCTGAGCGGCTGAGCATTTGGATCCGGGTTGACGAAGATGAATCCGCCGAAGGTGTCGACCGGCACTTCCAAGAGGGAGTTTTCGTTCTTGTCGATCGGGCCGGCGAGGTTCTCTCGCAGCATCCCGCGCAGCTTGCCGTCCAGGTCGTATGACCAAAGGTGGTACTGGCACAGAAAGCCGCGCTTGGCATTTCCGGCGGCGGCGTTGCACAGGATGTTTCCGCGATGGCGACAGGCGTTGACGAATCCGCGCAGTTTCTCGTCCTTGCCACGGACGATCACGAACGATTGGTTCAGAATCCGGTACTGCTTCCAGTCACCCGCATTCGGAAGCTCGTCGACTCGTCCGGCGATCTGCCACACCCGCATCCAGATGCGCTCGTGCTCATGCTGGGCGTAGTCGCGGGACGTGTAGCGATCGGTCGAGATGGACATGTTGAAGGCGTCGAAGTCGCGCTGGTCGAGCCCTAAACCTGCGTCGCGCTCCACCCACTCTCCCGGTCGGGTCACTTGACTCATGCCGATCTCCTCATCGTGGTGACGGTCGGACTCGAGCGGATTGCGGCATCCGCTTCGTGTGACGGGTGTCACCATATACGTGTATGTATTAGATATACAACCATGTATTAAAGTGGGGCGTATCACACCCGTGGATCCGGGCGATATGGGCATGGCCGAGAGAGAAAGGCGTCTCCAACAGTGCGGTTGGTGTCAATTGCGCTGGGCGACAGTCTTTTTCGTCGGACCACAACTGATAAACAGCCACGGGCGTGCTGCGATGTGGGAGGATGGGCCGGTGGCGGAACGGTGGACCAGGGAGCGACGCCTCGAGCACACCCGCGGCCTGTTGTTGGATGCCGCGGAGGAGATCTTCGCACGCAAGGGTCTGAGCGGGGCCGCGCTCGAGGACATCGCCGACGCGGCCGGGTATACCCGCGGTGCGATTTACTCCCACTTCGGCGCAAAGGAAGAGTTGTTTCTTGCGGTCACCGACCGTCAACGACAACGGTTCCTCGACGGTTTCACCGAAATCATCCAGTCCTTCAGCCGGCTCGGTGACATCGATATCGACGAACTCGCCGAGCGGTGGAGCCAGGCCAGCAATGATCCGAACCGTGCCGCGCTCAATTACGAACTCACGTTGTTCTTGCTGCGCAGCCCGGAGGCTCGCGACAGGCTCGCCGCACAGCGACTGGAGACCGTCCGCTCGCTGGCCGATTTCATCGCCAAGAACGTGGCCAGACTCGGGGCGTCCCTCACGATGCCGGCCGATGCTCTGGCCCGAGTCATCCTTGCCGTCAACGACGGTGTCACCCTTGGCAGTCAACTCGACGGGGTAAATCTTTATCGCCCGTACCTGCAGCTGGTGGTGTCGGCGGTTGTTCCCGCCGGTGACATGTCGTAACTAGAGCTCGGCCAGCGCCGGACCCAGTTCAGCGAGTCGGTCGATCCCGGCAGCGAATTCGCCGCCCATGGTGGGCAGCAGCGTGACGTGGTCCGCCCCGGCGGCCAAGTGATCGCGCACCTTGTCCACGATATGCACCGAATCGCCATGAGCGACAAGCGCGTTGATCAGCCGGTCACTCACCACCTCGATGTCTTCGTCCGGGTAACCCAACTCCAGGAGCCCGGACGTGTAGGACGGCACGGCGAGCCGCGGAGAGACGGCTTTCCGCGCGGCCTGCATGTCGCGGGCCACCGAAAGTCCGACGACCAGTAGCCTGTCCGGTCCGAGTGACCGCCGGGCCCGGGCGGTGAACTCCGTGGGCAGGCCGGCCGGAAGCGCCCCGTCGGCGAGTTCAGCTGCCAGCGCAAGCATTTTCGGGCCGTTGGCGGCGACGATGCGGGCATAGCCCGCGTCCGGCGCCGGTGGCCAGGTGGGGCTGCCCATCCGCTCCAGGTAGTCACGCATCGTCGCCAGCGGGCTGCCGAACTCCTTGCCGACGCTGGCCGCCTGCTGGGGATAGCCCACGCCGAGTCCGAGCACGATGCGGCCCGGGTGCGCCTGTGCCAGTTGGGCGGCCGCGGCATGCATGGTCTGGGGCGCCCGAGCCCAGATGTTGGCGATACAAGTGCCGAACACCATCCGCTCACTGTCGGCCAGCAGCGTGGCGAGTTGTACCAGGGCGTCCTTCCCGATGACCTCGTTGGTCCATACGGTGCAGTATCCGGCCCGTTCTAGCCGGCCCACCGCCTCACGTTGCAGATGGATGGACGGTGGGCTGGTGAACGAGACAGGCAGGCACACGCCCACCGGTCCCAGCACCTTTCGTGCCGCGTCGACCACATATTCAGCCACGGCGTCGCTCACTCACCGAAGTAATGGCCGGCATCGAGATCCTCGAGCAGTCCGGCGTGCTCGGGCTGCCAGTCGAGCACCTTCCGCGTCAGGGCACTTGACGTCGGGTTGTCTAAAGCCGCGAACACCGCGAGGAAGCCGAAGTGGCCGGCGTCTTCGGCGGGAATACTCACCGCAGGCACATCGAGATGGCGGCCGATCACGGCGGCGATCTCGCGGAATGGCACGCCTTCGTCGGCCACCCCGTGCAAACGCGTTCCCGCGGGCGCCTTTTCGAGCGCCAACCGGTAAAGGTGCGCGGCATCGAGCGTATGGACCGCGGGCCAGCGGTTCGCCCCGTCACCGATGTAGGCGGACATGCCCGTGCCGCGGGCGGTGTTGATCAGGTGCGAGGCGAAGCCGTGACGGTCCAGCTCGCTGTGCACCAACGGGGAGAGCCGGACGACAGAGGATCGCACCCCGCTTTCGGCCAGCGCGATCACCGCGTTCTCCGAGTCGATTCGCGGCCCGCCGGGCAGCGTGTCCTCTTCGGTGCCAAAACCGTCGTGCGCCGACAGTGAGAGCAGCAGGGTCCCCGACGTACTGACGAAGGGCCGGTCGGATCCGGTGAGCGCCTCTCCGATGGCCTGCACCGCGCGCAGGTCGGTCTCCGCGGCGCCAAGGAAGTCGTCGAAATCGTGTTTGAACGCGAGGTGGATGACGCCGTCGGATGCTGCGGCCGCGGAACGCAAACCGTCGAGGTCGTCGAGGTCGCCCCGGTGCACTCTCGCGCCTTTCGCAGCGATTGACGCAGCCGCTTCGTCCGAGCGGGCCAGTCCGGTGACGTCGTGCCCGGCCTTCAGCAGTTCGTCGAGGACGGCCGAGCCGATGTGTCCGCTCGCACCGGTCACAAAGACATGCATGATGATCCCTTCACTTGCTGAGATTTCGCGATTCCAAGTCAACGGCCGCCGCGCACCCACTGTCCAAGACCTGTTCCACATCACGCGATGCCAGATCGGCATCACCGCATTTCAGCGGCGGATTTGGGGAGGCAGGGCGGTCGACGGTGTAGTTACACTGAGCACATGACCGAATCGGCATCGCCGGTGATCGATCTCGATCTGCGCCTGGTCGGATACTTCGTCGTGGTCGCCGAACACCGACACTTCGGCCGAGCCGCCAGCGCGCTGCGGGTCGCGCAACCATCGTTGAGCCGGCAGATCCGCCGCCTCGAGCAGCAACTCGGGGTTCGTCTGTTGGACCGCACGCCCCAAGGCACCCGCCTCACGGAGGCGGGTGAGGTGTTCCTGCCGCGGGCCAAGGCCCTGCTGCGTTCGGCCACGCAAGCCGCTGCGCAGGCCCGGGCCGCCGCCCAGCCCACCCGCATCGAGGTCGGATACACGACCGGCATGATCGTCACCCCGGCGGTCCGCGAGATGCGTCGCGAACACCCCGACGCGGAAGTGCAAGTCTCGCACCTGAATTGGGGCGAGGCTCTGGAGGCATTGCTCGGGCATCGCGTGGACGCGGTGGTCACCCGGCTACCGTTTCCGACCGATGGGCTGCACGTGACGATCCTCTACGACGAGCCCCGCGTGCTGGCGTTGTCCGTCGACCACCGCCTTGCGGGCCGGGATTTCGTGACGCTCGAGGACATCGCCGACGAGCCCATGCCGCGCGTGCGGAACTCCGACCCGGCCTGGAGCGCTTATTGGCGGATCGATCCCCGGCCCGATGGTCGCCGCGCACCCGACGGACCGTTCATCGACGCGCTCGAGGACAAGTTCGAAGTCATCGCATCCGGGCAAGCGGTGGCCATCACGGCCGGTTTCCACGGCACCGCCCTGCGGCCCGACATCACGACGGTGCCGCTGAAAGGCATCGAGCCGTGCCACGTCGTTTTGGCGACCCGAGCCGGGGACCGCAGCCGGTTGGTGGCGGCCTTCCGCAAGCTCGCCGAGGCGCATCTCAGGGGCCCGGTCCGGCCCTGACTGAGCCGCCAACGTGCGGCTAGCTTCACACTCGACCTCGAGCGTGCGGACAGCTTCACGCTCGGCGGATTCAGCCGTCGGTCAGCTCCGGCGGTGGCCGATATTCGGGCTGGTAACCCGAAACGTGGATCGGACTCCCGACCAGGCGGAAATCGCCTGCGGTCACCACGATTTCGGGCGTCGCTTCGAGCGCCTCGGGCAGCGTCCTGACCGCGGCCGCCGGTACCCCCAACGGACGCAGCCTACGTTCCCAATCGGCGGCGGTGTCCGTCGCCAGCATCGCGGTGACCACCGCGAGCACCTCGTCGCGGCGGGACACCCGTTCGGCCATCGTCTCGAAGCCGCCGATACCCGCCTCGGTCGCGAACGACTTCCAGAAGCCGTCGTGCGTGATGAACAGCGCCAGATAGCCGTCGGCGGTCGGAAATAGTTGCGCCGGAACGTAATACGAATGAGCGCCGTACGGCCGTCGCTGTGGTTCGACACCCTCGTTGAGGTACGCGGAGGCGTGGTAGTTGAGCTGCGACAGCATGACGTCGCGCAGCGAGACGTCGACCTGCCCACCGGTACCGGAGACGATCTTGGCCAACAGCCCCAGGGCCGCACACATTCCGGTGGAGTTGTCTGCCGACGAGTAACCGGGCAGCGTCGGCGGGCCATCCGGGTCGCCGGTCAGTGCGGCGATCCCGAAACCCGCCTGCACCACGTAGTCGAAGGCCGGATCGTCGCCGCCATGTAGGCCGAACCCGGTGATCGCCACACAGACGATCCGCTCGTTGTGGCCGCGCAGCTGCTCATAGGTCAGGCCCAGCCGGCGGATCGCCGACGGCTTCAAGTTCACCAGCAGCGCATGGGATTTCGCTACCAGTTCACCAAGCCGTTGCTGTCCCGCGTCGGTATTCAGGTCCAGACAGATGCTGGCCTTGTTGCGGTTGAGGCTGGCGAAGTAGGTGGGCCCCACCCCGCGCGAGATCTCGCCGCCGCGCGGCTCGATCTTGGTGACATCGGCGCCCAGGTCGGCGAGCAACATGGTTGCGTACGGGCCGGCCAGCATGGTGCCCACCTCGAGGATGCGTATCCCCTCGAGCGGCCCAACGGAGGTCACCGCAGTTCCGTTGCGAGCGAGGCGATCATCTCGCGCGTACGGCGCTTGGAGGCGATGAGCTCCTCGCGGTTGGCGCCGATCGGCAGCAGCCGCACCGACAGGTCGGTCACACCCGCGTCGGCGAAGCGGCGCATCCGGGCCAGGATGGCGCCCTCGTCGCCGGCCGCGCACAGATCGCCGACATCGCGGGCGTCGCCACGTTCGAGCAGGCGCTGATAGTTGGGCGACACCTCGGCCTCGCCCAAGATGCGGTTGGCCCGCTCCTTGGCCGCGTCGACTTGTCCAGGCGCACAAAGGCATACCGGGATGCCCGCGACGATCCGCGGCGCGGGGCGTCCGGCATCCGCGGCGGCCTTGGTGATCTTGGGTGCGATGTGGTCACCGATGGCCCGCTCGTCGGCCATCCACAACACGGTGCCGTCGGCGAGTTCACCGGCGATCTGCAGCATCACCGGCCCCAACGCGGCAATCAGAACCGGCATCGGGGTATCGGCCCCGATCGCCAGTGGATTGTGCACCGTGAACGAATCATTCTCGACGTCGACCGGTCCCGGCCCGGCGATCGCGGCGTTGAGCACCTGCAGGTAGTCGCGGGTGTAGGCGGCCGGCTTCTCATACGGCAGTCCGAGCATGTCCCGGATGATCCAGTGGTGCGACGGTCCGACGCCCAGCGCCAACCGTCCGCCGGCCACGGCGTGCGTCGAGAGCGCTTGGCGGGCAAGCGCGATCGGATGCTGGGCCTGCAACGGCACCACCGCGGTGCCCAGCTCGATGCGCGAGCTGTGCGCGGCCATCAGCGACACCATGGTCAGGCAGTCGAAGTCGTCGGGCACCTGCGGCATCCACGCGGTGTCCATTCCCGCGGATTCGGCCCATTCGATGTCCGAGGCCAGCTTGTCCACCTTGCGGGCCATGCCGCCGCGCTCGGCGCCGATCATTACTCCGACGCGCACTGGTCCTCCACAACGGGTTCCGGGGTGCCGGTCAATGCGCGGATCTCGCGCACCAGGACGTCTAGCGATGTCCCGGTGGGGAACACCGCGGCGGCCCCGGTGGACAGCAGCTTGGGCACGTCGGAGTGCGGGATCGTCCCCCCGACCACGACCGCGATGTCCGCGGCGTCGGCGGCACGCAGTGCCTCGATGGTGCGCGCGGTGAGCGCCAGGTGAGCACCGGACAGGATGCTCAGGCCCACAACGGCCACATCCTCCTGGACGGCGATCGAGGCGATGTCCTCGATGCGTTGCCGGATCCCGGTGTAAATCACCTCGAAACCGGCATCCCTCAGCGTGCGCGCGACGATCTTGGCGCCGCGGTCGTGTCCGTCCAGCCCGGGCTTGGCGACCAGGATCCGGGCGGCCACTAGAACACCACCGGTTGCTGGAATTCGCCCCACACCGCCTTGAGCGCGGAGACCATTTCACCGACCGTGCAGTATGCGTTGGCGCAGTCGACCAGCCTGTGCATCAGATTGTCGTCTCCTTCGGCGGCGCGTGAAAGTGCCGCGAGACTGGATTTGACAGCGGCCGAATCCCTTTCGGCCTTCACTTTGGAGAGTCGCTTGAGCTGAAGATCGCGGCCCTCCGCGTCCAGTTCGTACGTCACGACATCCGGTTCCGGCTCCTCGGTCACGAACCGGTTGACCCCGACGACGGGCCGGGCACCGGACTCGATGTCCTGATGGACCCGATAGGCCTCGTCGGCGATCAGGCCCTGCAGGTAGCCGTCCTCGATGGCATGAACCATTCCGCCGTGCCGCTCCAGGTCATCCATGATCTCGATGATGCGGGCCTCGGTGGCATCGGTCAGCGCCTCGACGAAGTAGGAGCCGCCGAGCGGGTCCGCGACGCTGGCCACGCCGGTCTCGTGCGCCAGGATCTGCTGGGTGCGCAGCGCCAGCGTCGTGGTTTCCTCGGTGGGCAGGGCGAACGGCTCGTCCCAGGCCGCGGTGAACATCGACTGGACCCCGCCCAGCACCGCGGCCATCGCCTCGTAGGCCACCCGAACGATGTTGTTGCGGGCCTGCGGCGCGTACAGCGATGCGCCCCCACAGACGCAGCCGAAGCGGAACATGGCCGCCTTGTCCGTCGTCGCCCCGTAGCGCTCCTTCACTATGGTGGCCCAACGGCGCCGCCCCGCACGATATTTGGCGATCTCCTCGAAGAAATCGCCGTGGGTGTAGAAGAAGAATGAAATCTGCGGCGCGAACTGGTCGATCGTCATGCGGCCGCGCTCGACCACGGTGTCGCAGTAGGTCACCCCGTCGGCCAGGGTGAACGCCATCTCTTGCACCGCGTTGGCCCCCGCGTCGCGGAAGTGCGCCCCCGCCACCGAAATCGCGTTAAACCTCGGCACCTCGGCGGCGCAGAACTCGATGGTGTCGGCGATCAGGCGCAGGGACGGCTCCGGCGGCCAGATCCAGGTCCCGCGCGAGGCGTACTCCTTGAGGATGTCGTTCTGAATGGTCCCGGTGAGCTTGGCCCGCGGTATTCCTTTTTTCTCGGCGGCGGCGACGTAGAACGCCAGCAGGATCGCTGCCGTTCCGTTGATGGTCATGCTGGTGCTGAGCTTGTCCAGCGGGATGTTGTCGAACAGGATCTCGAAGTCGGCCAGGGTGTCGACCGCGACGCCGACTCGGCCCACCTCCTCGCCGAACTCGGGATCGTCGGAGTCATACCCGCACTGGGTGGGCAGGTCGAGCGCCACCGACAGCCCGGTCCCGCCCTGCTCCAACAGGTAGCGGTAACGGCGATTGGATTCCTCGGCGGTGCCGAACCCCGAGTATTGGCGGAAGGTCCAAAGCTTGCCCCGGTAGCCGGACGCGAAGTTACCCCGGGTGAAGGGAAACTCCCCCGGCTGCGGAGGCTCCGCGCTGACGTCCGCCGGCTCATAGACCGGCTGCAACGGAATACCTGACGGAGTGTGGGCCGTATTATCCATCGGTGAATAACGTACTTGCAAAAAAAGAGAATGCCAATACCGCATAGTTGACCTGGCCAAACATGCGTACTTGGTCCTCGATCGGCTACACCCGGCAGAGGATTTCGCCGTGCGGGATGGCGATCCAGCCGTCCGGCGCCGCGGCCCATTCCCGCCACGCCGCGGAGATCTCTTCGAGTTGCGCGGTCGTCGCCAGGCCCAGATCGAGCAGGTCTCGCGCGACCCGCGAGTGCAGTATCCGGTCGGCCCACATGCCGCCCCACCATTCGCGCGTCGCCGGCGTCGCGTAGCACCACAGGCTGCCCGTCGGCGTCACGTCGGCGAAACCCGCCTGCTGGGCCCAGGACAGCAACCGCCGCCCCGCATCGGGTTCGCCGCCGTTCGCGCGAGCGGCCCGCTCGTAGAGCTCGCGCCACAGCTCCAGCGCAGGCAACTGCGGGAACCAGACGAAGCCCGCGTAGTCGGCATCCCGGGCCGCCACGACGCCCCCGGGTGCGCACACCCGTTTCATCTCCCGCAGTGCCCCCGCCGGGTCAGCGACGTGTTGCAGCACCTGGTGCGCGTGCACGATGTCGAATGCGCCGTCCGGAAAGTTCAGCCGGTGCACGTCGGCGGTCGCGAACGACACGTTCACCAGGCCACGCTGCTCGGCCTCCGCTCGGGCGACGCCGAGCACGTCGGCCGACTGGTCGACGGCCGTCACCAGTCCCGGTGCGACACGGGCGGCCAGGTCAGCGGTGATCGTCCCGGGCCCGCATCCGATATCCAGTACCGACGAGCCGGACTTCAGGTGGGGCAGCAGGTAGGCCGCCGAATCCTCCGCGGTCCGCCGCTGGTGACTGCGGAGCACCGATTCGTGATGCCCGTGCGTGTAGGTGGTCCCGCGTTCGTCCGTCATGCCTGAAGCGTATCCGTGAATCCATAATTTGAAATGGATATCTCAATATATGAGATCAGTCCACCGGCACGCTAAGGATCGGACGGTCGACCGCGGCACCGGGGCCATCGAAGTGCCACCACTCCCCGGAGTAGGGGGCGAGCCCGCCGTACTTCATGGCGTCCCGCAGCGCGGCCCGGTTCGCCTGGGCGTCGGCGCTGACCCCTTGGGTTGCGAAAGCGTTTGCGCGCGAGGAGAAATCGTCGAAGTCGGTGCCCATGTCGGCCAAGCAGAGCCCCGCGGCGTGCAGCCCGGACGCGCACGGCTGCTGCGTCGTCGTCAACGTCACGTCCACTGAGCGCCCCGACTCGTGACTGTGCGCATACTGCCCGGGCCGGGCGACCCACGCCGGGTTGGGCACGACGTTGAACATCTTGACCTGGACGTCGTGGGGCCGGTAGCAGTCCCAGAACACGAGCAGGTGCCCCTGCGGGCGCAGTGCCGTCGCGGCCGTCGCCAGTCCGGACGCCATCGACTGGTGCACCAGGCATCGGGCGTCGGAGGGGTACAGCTGCGTGTGGGTGAAGTTGTTAGTGGTCGCGTAGCGCAGGTCGATGATGGCGTCGGGGACCGCGGTGCGGACGTCGACGAACCCGGCGGCGCGAGCCGCATCACTTACCGCCGGGACATCTGGACTCGCCTGGGCGGTCCCGATCCCGGAGACCGCGACCGCTAACGCAAGGGCGGGGCGCAAGTGACGCATCCGATCATTGTCGCGGCAGGCCGCGCCGGGTCGCGTTAACTGCTAGGAGATGTCGCCCTCGACATAGCGTTGCAGGTTCGGCGCCATCGCCGCCACCACCTCATCCTCGGGCATCGACGCGATCGGCTCCATCTTCCAGACGTAGCGCAACAGTGCGAAGCCGATCAGCTGGGTGGCGATCAAACCACTGCGCCGCAGTCGTTCGTCCTCGTCGGCGCCCAGGGTGGAACCGCCGATCAGTCCGCGTTCGACGATCAGCCGCAGTTTGTCTCGGGTCTTGTCCTCGTGGGCGGCGGTCAACACCACCGCCCGCAGGATCGGCCCGACCTCCTCGTCGGTCCACGTGTCCAACACGGTGCGGATCAGTTGCCGACCCAGGTCGGCCTTGGGCGTCGCCCACGTCGCTGCCACCGCATCCAGCCATTTCTGTGGCGGCGTGGTGGCCGCATCGAGCAGGCCCTCCTTGGAGCCGAAATAGTGATAGATCAGCGCCGGGTCGACGTCCGCGCTACGGGCGACGGCACGAATGGCCGTGCCGGCCCAGCCATGTTCGGCGAATTCGTCGCGGGCCGCGGCCAGAATGCGCGCCGCCAGCACGCCGCGCTCGTCGCGCGGGCCGGGGGTGATCGATCGCTGCGCCACCGTCCCACCATACCCGAAGTTTCACCTTGCGTTGAGACTAGTTTCAACGTAGCGTGAAACTATGACCACCCTCAATGGCCCGCAGACCACCGGCCGGGAATACCGGAACCTCAGCGAGCCGCGGTACGCGTCGCGCACCGACATCAACACCGCGATCAGAATGCGGGACGGCGCAACGCTTCTGGCCGACGTTCACCGGCCCGACGCCGACGGCCGCTTCCCGGCGCTGTTGGCCGCCTCGCCGTATCCGCGCCAGATGCAGGACCTCGGCGCCCCGGCGGGTTTCATCGAGGCCGGCAAAACGGACTTCTGGGTGCCGCGCGGCTACATCCACGTCATCGCCAACCTACGCGGCACCTGCGGCTCCGAGGGCACGTTCAATTTCTTCGATGCGCAGGAACGCCGGGACGTGCACGACCTGGTGGAGTGGACCGCCGCTCAGCCGTGGTGCGACGGAAACGTTGGCATGATCGGCATCAGTTATTTCGCGATGACCCAACTGGAGGCCGCCGTCGAGCGACCGCCGCATCTCAAAGCGATCTTTCCCCTCGCCGTGACGAGCGACCTGTACGAGGGCGCCAACCACCACGGGCTGTTGAGTTCATCGTTCATTACCCCGTTTCTGGCCATGATGGGCCTGACCTCCGACCGTAGCGACAAGCTGTGGCGCAGCAAGCCAGTCGGGTTGGCACGGCGCGTCCTCAACACTCCGGGCGTACACAAGAAATTCGAGACCATGAACGGCGAGGCAGCGGTAACCATGCTGCGCCAATTGCTCAGGCTGCCACACAATCCGCACCCATGGGACGAACTATGGCAGGAGGCGGTGGTCAAGCACCCGACGCGGGACGAGTGGTGGGAGGAACGAAACCTGTTGCCACTGCTCAAGAAAATCGATATCCCGGTCTACTTGGGGTGTGATTGGCAGAACGTGCCGCTACACCTGCCATCGACCTTCGCCGCTTGGAACGCGTTGTCGGACACCACGTGTGTGCGGATGGGGATGCTCGGCGAGTACGGGCTGACCTGGCCGTGGGAAAGCATGCACACCGAGGCGTTGGCCTGGTATGACCACTGGTTGAAGGGGCGCGACACCGGAATCACCGACGGGCCGCCGGTCCGCTACTTCCTGCCGGGCGCCGACGAGTGGCGTACCGCCGACTCCTGGCCGCCGAAGGCATTGCATCGGGAGTTGGCCCTGCGCGCCGACGGTGGTTTGGACGCCGACGAGGGCGAGCCGGGCGTTCGCGAATTCATGGTGCTGGGGTCGGGCCTTGGCCGCGTCAAGCCCAGCGAGATCGATCCGCCATCGCTGCTGGTGTGGACCAGCACGCCGCTGAGCATGGACGTCGACGTGGTCGGCGATATCGAGCTGCGGCTGGTGGCCTCGGCGACGGCGATGGACACCGCGTGGATTGCGACCCTGCAGGACGTGGCACCCGACGGGGAAACGAGCGACGTGACCGCGGGCTGGTTGCGCGCCAGCCTGCGCGAGGTCGACGACGCGGCCAGCCGGCCCGGCGCGCCGGTCCTACCCTGCCGCAACCCGCAAGCGGTGCCCCCGGGAGAGGACGTCGAGTATCGAATCCCGTTGGTTCCCAACGCCCGCCGGTTCAAGGCGGGCCACCGCATTCGGCTGACGCTGACCAGCGACGACCAAGACCCCTCGACGCCGGCAATCATGAACTTCCGGCATGCCAGTGTCGGCACGTCCAGCCTGAACACCGTGCGCTCGTCGTCGCGGCTGTTGCTTCCCGTGCTCGGGTAGCTTCAGGTCTAGATCTTCACCGGGACGTCACCGGTGAGTCCGCCATCTACGACGAACTGCGCCCCGGTGGCGTATGCCGACTCGTGGCTGACCAAGAGCACAGGCAGGCGACCGTAACGGCTACTTCGAGCGGAATGGCGCGACGAGGCTTTGTCACGAGTGGTTTTGCCAAGACCGACGAGATTTCTCATCGAATTACGGGCAGCGCCAACCGTTTAGCCAAATATGGCGCGGTTCGGCTGTGTTTCGCACGTGCAACCGCTTCGGGCGTACCCGCCGCGACAACTCGACCGCCGTCGCTGCCGGCTCCGGGCCCTAGGTCGATTACCCAGTCGGCACCCGCGACCATCCGCATGTCGTGTTCGGCCACCACCACGGTATTGCCCGCGTCGACCAGGCGGTGCAGTTGGCGATCGAGCAGATCCACATCTGCGGGGTGCAGCCCGGTGGTCGGCTCGTCGAGGACGTAGAGGGAATGCCCTCGGCGGGGCCTTTGGAGTTCGGAGGCGAGCTTAATCCGCTGCGCCTCACCACCTGACAGCTCAGTCGCGGGCTGTCCGAGACGGAGATAGCCAAGTCCGACCTCTCGCAACGTGGACAGGCTCCGCGCCGCCTTCGTCACGTCGGCAAGAAAGTCCGAGGCCTCATCAACGGTCATCGCAAGCACGTCGGCGATCGTGCGGCCGCGGTACCGTACCTCGAGTGTCTCGTCGGAGTAACGCGCTCCCTGACACGCCGGGCATGTGGCGTATGTGCCCGGCAGAAACAACAATTCGACCGAGACGAACCCCTCGCCCTGACAGGTTGGGCAGCGACCTTCGGACACGTTGAACGAAAACCGGCCCGCTGTCCAACCGCGGCGACGGGCCTTCGGAGTCGCGGCGAATTCTTGGCGCACGGCGTCGAACAAGCCGGTATAGGTCGCCAATGTCGAGCGCGGCGTGCGCCCGATTGGGCGCTGGTCGACGGATACCAACCGATTGATCTTCTCGACGCCTTCGACCGTCACGCCGACGCTCGCGTCGCGATCGAGATCGACTACCTCGGAGTCGGTTTCGTCGTCATCGGCATGGGCCGGCTCGGCTGCGCGCCCCGTGCCGAGGTGGCTGTTCACAACGTCGCCGAGGACCTTGACGACGAGCGTCGACTTGCCTGAGCCGGACACCCCGGTGACCGCGGTGTACACACCCAGTGGCAGGTCCACATCGAGGTCGCGCAAATTGTGGAAGCAGATCCCGCGCAGCCGCAACTGCCCGGACTGGGTCCGGGGTTGACGAGGCGGTGGGCTGTCTCCCTCGAACAGGTACCTGCGAGTGACCGATCCCTCGATGTCGGCGAGACCCGGCACCGGGCCGCTGTAGAGCACACTGCCGCCAAGCTCCCCGGCCCCGGGTCCGACGTCGACGATCCAATCGGCACGGCGTACCACGTCCATGTCGTGCTCGACTACGAATAAGGAATTGCCCGCGCGCCGTAGGCGATCGAGTACGTCGAGTAGCGGTTCGGCGTCGGCCGGGTGCAGTCCCGCCGACGGCTCGTCGAGCACATAAAGCACGCCGAACAAGCCGGCGCGCAGCTGGGTGGCCAGCCGCAACCGCTGCAATTCGCCCGGTGACACTGTCGGGGTGCGGCGACTAAGCGTGAGATAGCCAAGGCCGAGATCGAGGAGTACCTGCAGGCGGGCGACGAGGTCGGCGGCGATCATCGTCGCCACTTCCGTCAGTTCACCGGATTCCGTTGACTCGTACGCGGCGGCGGCATCCTTCCGAGAAGCCGTCGGGCGCAGGGCGTCGGCAAGCTCTGCCAACGGCATCCCCGCGTAGTCGGCGATGGTGCGCCCGGCGAATGTCACCCTCAGCGCCTCCGGCCGCAGCCCAGATCCGTCGCACAGTGGGCATTCGACGCTGTCGACGAATTGCAGCACGCGGCGACGCATCATCGCGCTATGGGAGTTGGCCAACGTGTGGCGGACGTGGCGTTCGGCGCTGGAGAACGTCCCGTTGTAGTAGTAGTCGGCCTGCACGGGATGCTGGCGCGGGTCGATTTCGACGGTGGGCTGCTCATCGGTGAACAGGATCCAATTGCGCTGACGCTTGGGAAGTTTTCGCCACGGTTTGTCGATGTCGTACCCCAGCGTGACCAGAATGTCGCGTAGGTTTTGGCCCTGCCACGCGCCCGGCCACGCGGCGACGGCGCCTTCGCGGATGGTCAGCGAAGGGTCCGGTACCAGTGTCTCTTCGGTCACCCGATGGATTCGCCCCAACCCGTGGCATTCGGGGCACGCCCCCACCGCCGTGTTCGGGGAGAACGCATCGGAGTCCAGTCGTTCCGTGGTCCCCGGCGGGTACGTTCCCGCGCGGGAGAACAACATCCTCAGCAGGTTCGACAGGGTGGTGACGGTGCCGACCGTCGACCTCGACGTCGCCGAACCGCGGCGCTGCTGCAATGCGACGGCGGGCGGTAGGCCGGTGATGTCATCTACCTTCGGCGCGCCGGCTGGCAGCAGCAGGCGACGGGCGTAAGGGGCGACCGATTCGAAATAGCGGCGCTGGGCCTCGGCATAGATGGTCCCGAAGGCCAACGACGATTTTCCGGATCCGGAGATCCCGGTGAACGCGACCAGCGCGTCGCGGGGCGCTACGACGTCGACACCACGCAGATTGTGGACTCGCGTCCCGTAGACGCGCACACATGAGTCGATTTCTTCCGTGCGCAAGTCGGGCTTCGCTGTCATCGTGTTCACAGGAATACCCGTGCTGCCGCCGCGCAAGCATGATGTTTGCTGCTCGACCTCGCAGCGCCCCTATATTGCTACGGCTGCCGCGTAGACCGAGACTGTGGCGCTTGCCTAGTTCTTCAAGGAGACCCGTCTCCGCAGAGGGGACGCCAGTGCCGCCGCGGCCACGCTGGTCAGCGCCACCCCCGAAGGCTTGGGTGACCAGCACAGAGCAGACATCGCCCACCGGATCGGCTTGTCGAGCTGCGGATCCGAGCCGTTGTGGTTCGTGACCCGTGTGAATAACCCGAGAACTCGGGGTCAATCCGAAAATCCGCCACCCGTCGTGACCGTGCGGATGTCAGACGCTTGTCGGGGTCCCACCGCAATCCGTTGAACCTCTTGAACCAGAACGTGATTCGAAAGCCCGGCGAAGGCGATCGCGGGGTCGCGGGGCCACGAGAGACCGTTCTGATAGCTCCTCTCGAGGTTGAGGGAGCGGCCGACAATTATCTGTCACGCCAATCTGACTGATCCGCGAGCGCTGGAAGCCAGTTGGCTGGCGTGCGTGAGAGCGGTTAGTGCATCGATGTCGCGGGTCAGCTGGCGGTAGAGGACGGCCGGTCCAAGCCATCTGCCCACAAGACTGCGGAGTGCCAGTGGGTTGAGTGGCCGCTCGGGAGGATCGAGCAGAATCGACTGGAGTGTGCGTACAGCGAGTTCGATGAGGTCGTCCATCGCAGCGTGGTCGAAGCCATGGGCGGCCCAGTCGACGTCATATCGTCGGAACATTTCTCGTCCGAGACCAAATGCCGCACCGGCGGTGAAGGAGGCCGACGTGCCACCCGGTAGCCGTGAATGTAGGACGCGCGCCATCAGCGGGTCGTCGGCGAACTCCTCGGCCGCGAATGCTACGCCCTCGACGACGGCAGCCGCCGGATTTGTCCACCCACGCAGGTGATCGGCTAAACGATCGAGAAAGCCGTTGGCCGAACGCATTTGGCTGCCGACCACAAGCGCTTCAGCCCCGGGAAAGTAACGGTAGATGGTCTGGCGGCTTACTCCCAGAACGCGGGCCAAGTCGCTGACGCGGATAGCCGATCCGCCTTCGGCGACCAAGGAGTCAACCGCGTCCAGAATCCTGTTGACGGCTTCCTCATCGGAGGCCGGCGTGTGGCCCGACCATCCATGGCTACGCAAGGTTAAGGCCCATCATCGTGCTCCAGTTCGGTGTGACGTGACAACCTATCGCTAAAAGTATTGCGAGCTGGGGCCAGGGTCAACGATATCTTGTCGCTTCGCACGTGCCAGTCCATGCGAAATCTCAGCAATACGCGCTCACCTGCCGCGCTGAAGTTCTTGTTCACCACACCGCGGGGATCCGCGACAGTCGACGACTGACGCGACATTCTGCTCTGATTTGTCTTGTCAGTTGGCGCTAGGTCTGCTGTGATACAGCCAAGGAATCGGCAGGTTTCACTGCACCAGGAGGACGGACCATGACCGTGACTGAGGTCAACGACATTCGGTACGACCCCTACGATGTGGGACTTCTGGCCGATCCCTACCCGACGTTCCGGCGGCTGCGCGAGGAGTCGCCGCTGTACTACAACGAGCAATACGATTTCTATGCGCTCAGTCGTTTCCAGGACGTGAGTCGTGCGCTTGTCGACACCGCCACGTTCAGTTCAGCCCGCGGAATGATCCTCGAAGTGATCAAAGCGAACATCGAAATACCGCCCGGCATCATCGTTTTCGAAGACCCACCGGTTCATGACATCCATCGCAAATTGCTCGCGCGGATGTTCACCCCCCGCAAGATCGCCGAACTCGAGGACAAGATTCGCGCATTTTGCGCACAATGTCTCGACCCTCTCGTCGGGACTGGACGTTTCGATTTCATCGCCGATCTCGGCGCTCAGATGCCGATGAGAGTCATCGGAATGCTGGTCGGCATTCCCGAAGACGCCCAAGAACATGTCCGGGAACGCTCGAATGCCTCGTTGCTCACCGAGGCCGGCCAACCCATGACACTGGCCTCGGAAGGCGTCCACTACGACGAGGTGTTCGCCGCCTATCTCGACTGGCGCGCCGAACACCCCTCCGACGACATCACGACCGAACTCCTCAACGTCGAATTCGACGACGAGACAGGAGTCCGCCGAACCCTGACTCGCGACGAAATCCTGCTTTACATCAGCCTCGTCGCCTCCGCAGGCAACGAGACCACCACCCGACTCCTCGGCTGGGCCGGAAAAGTCCTCGCCGACCACCCCGACCAGCGGCGCGAAATCGCAGCCGACCATCGGTTGATTCCGCAGACGATCGAGGAGCTGCTGCGCTACGAACCCCCCGTACCGCACCTCGCCCGCTACGTCACCCGTGATACCGAGTGGTACGGCCACACAGTGCCCGAAGGCAGCGTCATGATGCCGCTGATCGCATCAGCGTGCCGCGACCATCGCCAATTCCCGCCTGACGGAGACCGGTTCGACATTCATCGCCAGCCGCGTCAGCACCTGGCATTCAGCGTGGGAGCTCACTTCTGCCTAGGAGCGGCACTCGCCAGGCTGGAGGCACGAATCGCGCTCGAGGAAATTTTCAAGCGCTTCCCCGAATGGGACATCGACACCCAGAACGCACACTTGTCGTCAGCGTCGGCTGTCCGAGGCTGGGAATCGATGCCCGCGTTCATCTAGCTCAGACGCATCGGCAAGGATTCCAGGCCCGCGGATGCTCAGAGGACCACTCCGTGTCATCAAGACTGGTGGCCAGGGGCGGGATCGAACCGCCGACCTTCCGCTTTTCAGGCGGACGCTCGTACCGACTGAGCTACCTGGCCGGAAGGCATGTAGTGCCTCGCCGAGTTGGCGACCCTGACGGGACTCGAACCCGCGACCTCCGCCGTGACAGGGCGGCGCGCTAACCAACTGCGCCACAGGGCCTTGCTGCTGCTCCGCGTCGCCGCGTCGCGTACCCCCAACGGGATTCGAACCCGTGCTACCGCCGTGAAAGGGCGGCGTCCTAGGCCACTAGACGATGGGGGCCAGAACCGAATCACTCCGGGGTACTCGCAACGTGGTTTCGTTAGGAGCCACGTCAGCTTAGGTCACTGTGTGCCCAATCCTCAAACGAGCCGGGTTTGTGGCCCAAGTATCCTGAATCTCCGCGGCCCCTATAGCTCAGTTGGTAGAGCTACGGACTTTTAATCCGCAGGTCCTAGGTTCGAGTCCTAGTGGGGGCACCGAAGCGTTTTTGGCCTCGGTCGATCGGCACTCAGCGCCCGAGCACCGCGCTGCTGTAGGTGACATCGGCGAAGGCTTGGGCGACCTCGTCGTCGGCGTAGACGAAGCCGTTGGCCGCGTGCAGTTCCGCGACCGTGCGCGACGACGTCCGCCAACCACGCTCGTCGAGGTGGTCGACGATGTGGCTGCGCTCCCCGTGATAGACGAGGTCGTTGAAGTCGACCTCGAACCCGAGCTCGCTCATCCGGTCGTGGTGGGCGCGCCAGCGGGGGTCGGCGAAAACGGCGGTGTCCGGCACGAAGTCGAAGGCCAGCCGGCTGCCGGGAGCGCTCAACGCGGTGATGTTGTCGAACAGCGCGTCCTGGGCCGCCTCGGGCAAATACACCAGTAGACCCTCGGCGCTCCACGCCGACGGAGCCTGCGGATCGAATCCGGCGGCGCGCAGCGCCGTGGCCCAGTCGTCACGCAGGTCGATGGCGACGGTGCGCCGCTCGGCAGTCGGCTCGGCGCCCAGATCGTCCAGGGTCAGCGTCTTGAATTCGATGACCTGCGGCATGTCGACCTCATAGACGACGGTGCCCGCCGGCCACGGCAGGCGGTAGGCGCGCGCGTCAAGCCCCGACGCCAGGATCACCGCCTGGCTGATCCCGCTCCGCGTTGCGTCCAAGAAGAAGTCGTCATAAAACCTTGTGCGGCAAGCCATCCCCCGCGCCATCCGGTGCGGATCGAACTCGGAAGCCCCACCGGCCGGGATCTCGCCGTTCACCAGCCGGACGTAGACGTCGATCCCGACGGCGCGCACCAGCGGCGCCGCGTAGGGGTCGTCGATCAGCTTCGCGTCGGAGGACAAGGCGCGCTGGGCGGCGACCATCGTCGCCGTCGCACCCACGCTCGTCGCCAGGTCCCAACGGTCTCGATCGGTGCGCGCCATGGTGCTCCCTCATCCCGACCAATTAAATAGATGATCTAGTCAGTATCACAGGACTCAGTCCCGAAGCCCTCGGGACTACCCTCCGGCCTATGACCGACTTCGCCCAGCGGACGATCGACCTGGCCCGGCGCAACGTCGCGGAGGGCGGTCGGCCGTTCGCGACGGTGATCGTCAAAGACGGGGAGGTCCTCGCCGAGAGCGCCAACAAAGTGGCCCAGACGCACGACCCGACGGCCCACGCGGAAATCCTGGCCATCCGGGAGGCGTGCATGAAGCTGGGCACCGAGCACCTGGTCGACTGCACGATCTACGTGATGGCCCATCCGTGTCCGATGTGCCTCGGCTCGCTGTACTACTGCTCGCCCAAGGAAGTCGTCTTCCTGATCACCCGCGAGGCCTACGAGCGGTACTACCTCGATGACCGCAAGTACTTCGAGGTCTCCACCTTCTACGACGAATTCGCCAAGAGCTGGGACCGGCGACGTCTGCCAATGCGCTACCAGCCCCAAGAAGGCGCGCTGGAGGTGTACCGGCTCTGGAACGAGGGCAACGGCGGTCAGCGCCGGTCCACGGTCGTCCCGTCATCCTAGGAAGCCCGAGCAAGCAGCCGTTGGCAGCGCCGCGCAGCTTGAATACTATTTGCGTATGCATGCAGGTAGTAGCGAAGGCCGGTTGCCGGACGATCAGGCGAGTCTGGTGGTTGAGGTCTTCCGGATGCTGGCCGACGCCACCCGCGTGCAGGTGCTGTGGTCGCTGACCGACCGCGAGATGTCGGTCAACGAACTCGCCGAACACGTCCGCAAGCCGGCGCCGTCGGTCTCCCAGCACCTGGCGAAGCTGCGGATGGCCCGCTTGGTCCGCACCCGCCGGGAGGGAACCACCATCTTCTACAGCCTCGAGAACGACCACGTCCGTCAGCTCGTCATGGACGCGGTCTTCAACGCCGAGCACGCGGGTCCGGGCGTGCCCGGCCATCACCGCAGGGATGGCGGCCTGAAGGCAGTCGCCGAATCAGCGCCCACACAGAGCCGGCGGGGCAGCGGCACCAAGTGAATGAGAAGTTGGCACACCGCATTTGACCCAGGGAGACGCATCATGACCGAGCAGCACACACATGACGCGCCGCACGCGCACGAACACGAGCACGGCGACGTCACACACGCGCACGCACACATCGCGCATGAACACGACCACGTCCAGCATGAACACGCCCACGGCCACGCCGACGGCACCGAGCACAGCCATCCGCACGTGCACCAGGCGGGCCTGGAGGACGTGCACGGTCACGCCCACTAGAGGGCGCTAAACCTGGGGGCAGTAGTGGCTTGGGTCGCCGCGCCGGTCCAGCGGCGGCAGGTTGCGTGCCGGCGTCTGGGGCAGCGGCGCGTCGGGCGGGATGCGCCCGGAGGCGCGGTCTAGGCCGGCACGGGCCCGCGGGTGCTTGCGGTACCTGGGCGGTACAAACGCGAAGATCAGCCGCACCAGCTTGCCGAAGCGCCGGTGCAACCACTCGTCGCGGTCGGTCCACTGAAAGCCCAACCGTTCGCGAACGGCTGGGTGGTAAAAGCCGACTGTGAGCCAAACGAAGAACGGCCGCGACAGCTTGGTCAGGCCACCCCACAGCCAATCCGGCAGCCACGGAGCGATCGGCAGCTTGTCATATATGGTCAGGTCGAGCACTGCCCGCGTCGCGTAATTGTCCTCTAACACGTTGCGGCACATGTGGTCCCAGTAGGCCTGAAACTCTTCCCAGGTCTTTGGCACCGGACGCATGCTCATGCCGTACATCCGGTACCACTGAATGTGTTCGTCGAAGAGTTGCCGCTTTTCGGCTTCGGTCAGACCGCCGCCGAACCGTTCGGCCACCAGGATTGTTCCCATGAAGAAAGTGGAGTGTGCCCAATAGAAGACGTCGGGGTTCAGTGCGTGATACCGACGCCCTTGGTCATCCACACCCTTGATTTCGGTGTGGTAGTCGCGAACCTCGGCACCCGTCGTCGGAGCGCGGTCGCCGTCGAAGACCACCCCGCCGATCGGGTACAGCGACCGCATCACCCGCGGCAACGGTTCCCGGAAGAACGTCGAGTGTTGCTCGACGGCGGCGCCCAACTGGGGATGCATGTTCTGCATGGATCCCGCGAACGGCCCCTGCAGCATGCCGCGCCAGTCGCCGAAGTACCGCCAGGTCAGCGATTCGGGGCCGAGCGGGAGTGGTGGCGCGTCGTAACCGAGGGGCGACGCCGGGCAGCCGCCGGCCACACCGGGCACCTCGTCCTCGGGGGTAGCCGAAGCGACGTCGCTGGTCAGCGGACAGGGTCCGGACGTATGTTGAGGCACTATTGGGTTCCTGTAGATATCTGCAAATCTGACTACACGCGTTGTCAATTTCAAGCTTAGGAGCGATGTGCAGTCCGGTCAACGACGGGGCCGTTGGACCGGCGTCCCCTTGGGGGATCGCCTTGCCCTTCGCCGCGACGACCTCATCGCCGCCGGTGTCCAATTGCTCGGCAGCGACAGTCGACCGGCGTTGACCGTGCGTGCCGTGTGCCGCAAAGCCGCGCTGACCGAACGCTATTTCTACGAAAGCTTTTCGGACCGCGACGAATTCGTGCGCGCGGTCTACGACGACGTATGTACGCGCGCAATGAATACCCTCACCTCCGCGAACACCCCACGCGAGGCCGTCGAAAAGTTCGTCGAGCTCATGGTCGACGACCCGGTCCGTGGGCGCGTGTTGTTGCTGGCCCCGGCGGTCGAGCCGGTATTGACGCGCTCGGGTGCGGAGTGGATGCCCAGCTTCATCGAACTGCTCCAGCGCAAGTTGTCGCGGATCGGCGATCCCGTGCTGCAGAAGATGATCGCCACCAGCCTGGTCGGCGGCCTGTCCAGCCTGTTCACCGCATACCTGAACGGCCAGCTCGGCGCGACGCGCAAACAATTCATCGACTACTGCGTCGACATCCTGTACATCACGGCGGCCCCGTACGTGCCCGCCCCAGACCTGGGTTAAGCGCGACTGTCTGTTTACCAACCGTGGCGCGCCGGCAACTCGTAAAACGTGAACTTGTGGACCGCGCGGCGCGCAGAATATGGCATCTAACCGTTACCGCGGCGCGCGGCCAGGCAGCTTGATGCTACTGATGTACACAGATATATTGACTGCTACCCGTCGACACAGATAACTGGAGGCCCCATGTCAGCGGAGCTGACAAACCTACAGCTGCTGCACGAGCTCGAACCGGTGGTCGAGAAGTGCCTCAACCGGCACGAGAGCATGCACAAGAACTGGAACCCGCACGACTACATCCCGTGGTCGGACGGCAAGAACTTCTACGCGCTGGGCGGGCAGGACTGGCACCCCGAGGAGAGCAAGCTCTCCGATCTCGCCCAGGTGGCGATGGTGCAGAACCTGATGACGGAAGACAACCTGCCGTCATATCACCGCGAGATCGCGATGAACTTCGGCCTGGACGGCCCGTGGGGCCAGTGGGTTAACCGGTGGACCGCCGAGGAGAACCGGCACGGTATCGCGCTGCGTGACTACCTGGTGGTGACCCGCGCGGTCGACCCGGTCGAACTGGAGAAACTGCGCATCGAGGTGGTGAACCGCGGCTTCAGCCCCGGCCAGAACCAGCAGGTTCGGGCCGACCTGTTCGCCGAGAGCCTGTTCGACTCCGTCATCTACGTGACCTTCCAAGAGCTGGCGACCCGCATTTCGCACCGCAACACCGGCAAGGCCTGCAACGAGACCATCGCCGACCAGTTGCTGGCGAAGATCTCCGCCGACGAGAACCTGCACATGATCTTTTACCGGGACGTCAGCGAGGCCGGGTTTGAGATCGCGCCCAACCAGGCAATGAAAGAGCTGCACAAGGTGCTGCGCAACTTCCAGATGCCGGGCTACCAGGTTCCCGAGTTCCGGCGCAAAGCCGTCTTCATCGCCGTCGGGGGGGTCTACGACCCCCGCATCCACCTCGACGACGTCGTCATGCCCGTCCTGAAGAAATGGCGCATCTTCGAGCGCGAGGACTTCACCGGTGAGGCGGCGGCGATGCGCGACGACCTCGCCCTGCTGATCAAGGAACTCGAGCAGGCCTGCGACAAGTTCGAGATCTCGAAGCAGCGCCAGCTCGAGCGGGAAGCCCGAACCGGCAAGAAGACCACCGCGTTCGAGTTGCATCAAACCGCCGGCAAGCTGGCTATGAGCCGCCGGTAACTCAGCGTTGCGCATCGGTCCCATCACGCTCGCCAGCCCAGTGGTGCTGGCCCCAATGGCGGGCGTGACCAACGTTGCCTTTCGAACCCTGTGTCGTGAACTAGAGCAGTCGAAGGTCGGCACGGTCAGCGGGCTCTATGTCTGCGAGATGGTGACGGCGCGTGCGCTCGTCGAACGCCACCCGGTCACCATGCACATGACCACCTTCGCACCGGACGAGTCGCCGCGCTCGTTGCAGCTGTACACGGTCGATCCGGCGACCACGTATGCCGCGGCCAAGATGATCGCCGACGAGGGCCTGGCCGATCACATCGACATGAATTTCGGCTGTCCGGTGCCCAAGGTCACCAAACGCGGCGGCGGGGCCGCACTGCCGTACAAGCGTCGGCTGTTCGGGCAGATCGTCGCCGCGGCGGTGCGCGCAACCGAAGGCACCGACATCCCGGTGACCGTCAAATTCCGCGTCGGCATCGACGACGAGCACCACACCCACCTCGATGCCGGCCGCATCGCCGAATCGGAGGGCGCCGCCGCGGTCGCGCTGCACGCCCGCACGGCGGCGCAACGCTACTCGGGCACCGCAGATTGGGAGCAGATCGCCCTGCTCAAACAACACGTGACCACGATCCCGGTGTTGGGTAACGGCGACATCTACGACGCGAGTGACGCGCTGGCGATGATGGCCAGCACCGGATGCGACGGCGTCGTCATCGGCCGCGGCTGCCTCGGCCGGCCCTGGCTTTTCGCCGAACTCTCGGCCGCGTTCACCGGCAGCCCGGCTCCCGTCCCGCCCACGCTGGGCGAGGTAGCCGACATCGTTCGCCGGCATGGGCGGTTGCTGGCCGCGCACTTCGGCGAGGACAAGGGCATGCGCGACATTCGCAAGCACATCGGCTGGTACCTGCACGGCTTCCCGGCCGGCTCGGAGCTGCGGCGCGCGCTGGCGATGGTCAAGACGCTCGACGAACTCGATTCGCTGCTAAGCCAATTGGACGGGCGTGTGCCCTTCCCGGACGCGGCGAGCGGCCCCCGGGGCCGGCAGGGCTCGCCCGCCAGGGTGGCACTGCCCGAGGGCTGGCTGGCCGACCCGGATGACTGCACCGTGCCGGCCGGCGCCGACGTGATGCACTCCGGAGGCTGATCGACCGCGCGAAATCGCGTCCGGACAGATAACTCAGTACGATGTGGACCTTGCTGCATTGCGCGTTGCTGCGGCGGATCGGTAACGCGCCGCTGCCCGGGCGCGACAAAGGAGTGCGACCCACGGGTGGCATGGGCCGCAGCGCTGATATGCCAAGCGTTGGGCCGACATTGCGCACGGATACGCTGACAGCCGCATCAGAGCTTCGGAGGCCGTAAGACATGCGTGACGCCGAGGACGACGCCACTCGCGGCGCCCGGCGCGCTGCGCTTGGGGCGGCCCCCTGGGAGCGGTTCTCGGAGCCCCCGGCTGACTACAGTCGCCATCTCTGGCAGACCGAGACCGCGGTCGAGCCGGTCCCGTCCCGAGCCGCCGACGACGAAGAATCCGGATCCCACACCGCGGGCGGAGTCAGCGTCGCCGACCTGATCGCGAAACTCGGCGCCCCGTCGACCGGCCGGTCCACCCACCGTCGCGCCGAGCCGGACGTCGAACCGGTCATTGAACCGACGCCAGCCGAATCGGACGTGCCGCTGGAGCTGCAGAAAACCCAGGTGATCGGTGACCTGGCCTATTCGCTCGACGCGGTCTCGGAGCTCCCCGACCTCGACGCCGCCGAGCATCCGAGCGGCCAGGAATCCTCATCCGACGAGCCTCGCGACGCTCAGCGGCGGACATCCCGCCGCCGCAGGCCGATGCTGCTGGCCGCGCGCTCGGTGGCGGCGCTGCTCGCGGCGCTTACCCTGGCCATGACCGGCGGGGCGTGGCAATGGAGCACATCGAAGAACGCCCGGCTCAACACCATCAACGCTCTCGACCAGGACTCCAGCGACATCCGCGACCGCAACGGCCAATACGGGGACGAAGACTTCTTGATCGTCGGCCTTGACTCGCGCGCCGGTGACAACGCGAACATGGGCGCCGGCAGCACCGACGACGCGGATGGCGCCCGTTCGGACACCGTGATGCTGGTCAACATTCCGGCCAACCGCAAACGCGTGGTGGCGGTGTCATTCCCGCGCGACCTGGCGATCACCCCGATGCAGTGCGAGGCGTGGAACCCGGACACGGGTAAATACGGGCCCCTCTACGACGCGAAGACCAAATCCTGGGGCCCGAAGATGGTCTACACCGAGACCAAACTGAACTCGGCATTCGCCTTCGGCGGCCCGAAGTGTCTGGTCAAGGAGATCCAGAAGCTATCCGGTTTGAACATCAACCGCTTCATCGCCGTCGACTTCGCGGGGTTCGCCAAGATGGTCGACGCCCTGGGCGGTGTGGAGGTGTGCTCGAAAACCGCGCTGCATGACTACGAGCTCGGCACGGTGCTCGATCACGGTGGCCGCCAAGTCTTGGACGGCTCGACCGCCCTGAATTACGTGCGAGCCCGCCAGGTCACCACCGAAACCAACGGGGACTACGGGCGGATCAAACGCCAGCAGCTGTTCCTGTCCTCGCTGCTGCGCTCGCTGATCTCCGAGGACACGTTGCTCGACCTCAACAAGCTCAACAATGTCGTCAACATGTTCATCAGCGACACCGTCGTCGACAACGTGCAGTCGAAGGACTTGATCCAACTCGGTCAGTCGCTGCAGGGCATGGCGGCCGGGCACGTCACGTTCGTCACCGTGCCGACCGGCGTCACCGACCAGAACGGCGACGAGCCGCCGCGCATGGCCGACATGCGGGCACTGTTCGACGCCATCATCAACGACGATCCGCTGCCCGAGGAAAACGACCAGAACGCAAAGAGTCTCGGAACTTCCGATGACAAGTCCGGGCAGATGAAGGCGCCCGCCACCAAGAAGGCGCCGGCCCCCACCCCGGCGCCCGAGGCCCGACACGAGCAGGTCACCACCACCACGCCGAGCGATGTCACGGTGCGCGTCTCCAACGCGACGACGCAGAGCGGCCTGGCGGCCACCGCGACCAGCCAGCTCAAGCGGGACGGCTTCAACGTGATGACCCCGGACGACTACCCGAGCTCGGTGAACACGACGACGGTGTTGTTCTCGCCCGGCAACGAGCAGGCGGCCGCGACCGTGGCGTCTTCCTTCGCCAATGCGAAGGTGCAGCGAGTGTCCGGCTACGGGCAGGTCGTTCAGGTGGTGCTCGGACCCGACTTCAAGTCGGTCGCCACTCCCCAGCCGAGCGGCTCGTCGATCAGCTTGCAGATCGAACGCGGCTCGGGCAGCGCCCCGGCCAAGCTGCCCGAGGACCTGACCGTCACCAACGCCGCCGACACCACCTGCGAGTAAGCACGTTTGGCGGCGCTCCACCGCCCGTTTTCTCCGCCGAGAACGTAGGCTTGGTGATATGCGGACCGCCTACCATGAGCAGCTCTCGGAGTTATCCGAGCGGCTCGGCGAGATGTGCGGGCTGGCGGGCATCGCCATGGAGCGGGCCACCCAAGCCCTGCTGCAGGCCGACCTGGTGCTGGCCGAACAGGTGATCTCTGATCACGAGAAGATCGCCACACTCAGCGCCCGCGCCGAGGAGAGCGCCTTCGTGCTGCTGGCCTTACAGGCGCCGGTCGCCGGTGATCTGCGGTCCATCGTGAGCGCCATTCAAATGGTGGCCGACATCGACCGGATGGGCGCGCTGGCCCTGCACGTCGCGAAGATCGCCCGACGCCGGCATCCCCAACACGCGCTGCCCGAAGAGGTCAATGGCTACTTCGCCGAAATGGGCAGGGTCGCAGTCGAATTGGGGAACAGCGCGCAAGAAGTGGTGATGTCTCGCGATCCGGAGAAGGCCGCCCGGATCCGCGAAGAGGACGACGCGATGGACGATCTGCACCGCCACCTGTTCTCGGTCCTGATGGACCGCGAATGGAAGTACGGGGTGGCGGCCGCCGTCGACGTGACACTCCTGGGCCGGTTCTACGAGCGCTTCGCCGACCACGCGGTCGAAGTGGCCAGGCGCGTCATCTTCCAGGCGACCGGCAAGCTGCCCGAAGAGGAAACGAACCCGGCCTCGCAATAACGGATCAGCTCTAGCCGAAGCGGCCGGAGATGTAGTCCTCCGTCGCCTTCTGGCTCGGGTTGGAGAAGATCCTCTCGGTGTCATCGACCTCGATCAACCGCCCCGGCTTTCCGACGGCTTCCAGGTTGAAGAACGCGGTGTAGTCGCTGACCCGCGCCGCCTGCTGCATGTTGTGCGTGACGATGACGATCGTGTAGTCCTGCTTCAGCTCGCTGATCAACTCCTCGATGGCCATCGTCGAGATCGGGTCCAGCGCGGAGCACGGCTCGTCCATGAGCAGCACGTCGGGCTGCACGGCGATCGCCCGCGCGATGCACAAGCGCTGCTGCTGACCACCCGACAATCCGCCGCCCGGCCTGTCCAACCGGTCCTTGACCTCATCCCACAGGTTCGCGCCCCGCAGCGAGTATTCGGCGGTCTCGTCGAGCACCTTGCGATTGCGCACGCCCTGCAGCTTCAAACCCGCCACCACGTTGTCGCGAATCGACATGGCGGGGAACGGGTTCGGTCGCTGGAACACCATTCCGATCGCCCGCCGCACACCGACGGGATCAACCCCGGCGCCGTAGATGTCCTCGTCGTCGAGGAGCACGCTGCCCTCAACCCGGCCGCCGGGGACCACCTCATGCATCCGGTTGAGCGTGCGCAGCACCGTCGTCTTGCCACACCCTGACGGACCGATGAACGCGGTCACACTGCGGGGCAGGATCGACAGCGTCACATCCCCTACCGCGTGGAACGAACCGTAGTAGATGTTGACGGCTTTGAGGTCCAACCGCTTTGCCACTTAGTGCTCCTGCCTATGACTTTCTGGCGCCAAGGAACTTCGCTATCACTCGGGCCCCGATGTTGATGGTGGCGATCACCAGGATGAGGGTTAGGGCGGCACCCCACAACCGATCCGTGGGGACCGGATTCACGCCGGCACCGGCGCTGGTCTGGTTGTACATCATGCCGGGTAGCGTCCCCATGAATCCACTGAAGATGTCGAAGCTCATAGATTGCGAGTAACCGACGAGAATCAGCAACGGGGCCGTCTCGCCCATGACCCTGGCCACCGCCAGCATGATGCCCGTGATGATGCCGGAGACCCCGGTGGGAAGCACCACCCTGACGATCGTCTTCCACTTCGGGATGCCCAGCGCATAACTGGCCTCGCGAAGGTCCACCGGGACGATCCGCAGCATCTCCTCGGTGGCTCGCACGATCACCGGCAGCATCAACAGAACCAGCGCGAGCGACACCGCGAACTCGGAGCGAGGAAGACCCACCGTCGCCACGAACAGCGCGTAAATGAACAACGCCGCCACGATCGAGGGCACTCCGCTCAGGACATCCACCATGAACGTGGCCAGCCTGCCCAGCGGGGTGCCGCCCCCATATTCGGCCAGATAGATGGCGAGCATGAGGCCGATCGGGATGGAGATCAGCGCGCATACCACTCCCTGCAACACGGTGCCGACGATCGCGTGATAGGCGCCGCCCCCGGCCACGAAGGCCGTCATGCCCGCTTGCGAGTGGGTCCACCAAACGGTCGACGCGATCGCCTTGAAGCCCTTGGCGATCACCGAGTAGAGCACCAACAGCAGGGGCGTCACCGCAATCACCATCGACAGCGAAACCAGCACCACGGCAACATGATCCGTGGCCCGGCGGCGCCGGCTCGGCCGGGAGAACGTGCGCGGCTTGAGCGGGCGGTCCAACATCGAGGTCATCGCCCGGCGCCCCATCTGGTTTTGGAGGCGGCGCCGCGCGCCAACGCGTCGACCAGGAAGGTGAGCACGAAGAGCGCCAGCCCCGCGGCGATGTATGCGCCGGCCTTATATTGGTCATTGAACTGCGCCACGGTGCCCGCGATCTTGGTCGCGACGGTGGAGCCGCCGTCGAACAGCGACCAGCCGAACGCCGCCTGCGTCCCGCGCAAGATGATCAGCAGGGCGACCGTCTCGCCCATCGCGCGGCCCAGTCCCAGCACCGCTGCGCTGATGTATCCCGACCGCCCGAACGGCAGCACGATCGTCTGCACAACCTCCCAACGGGTGGCGCCCAGGGCCAGCGCGGCCTCGACCTGCTCCTGTGGTGCCTGGACGAACACCTCGCGGGTGACGGCGGTGATGATCGGCAGGATCATCACCGCCAGGACGATGCCGCCGGTGAAGATGGTGCCGCCGCCGGCCACCGACGCGTTGCCGTCGGCGAACAGGAAGCACCAACCCAGGGAGTGGTTCAGCCAGGTGGCCAGCGGTCGCAGCTGCGGCGCCAGCACATGCAGGCCCCAGACGCCGTAAATGATGGAGGGGACCCCCGCCAGGAGATCTACGGCGTAGGCCAGCGAGGCGGCGGCGCGCCTCGGCGAGTACTGCGTGATGAAGATGGCGACCCCCAGCGCGACGGGCATGGCCAGGATCAACGCGAACGCCGACACGAACACGGTGACCTTCAGCAGATCGGAGATGCCGAAGTGCATGGCCGACGTGTCGGTGGTGATCCAGTTGCCGCCGTAGCTGAAAAAGTTCTCCCGGTTGCGCCTCAAGGCCGGGATGGCCCGCAACAACAGGAATCCACCGATTGCCCCGATGACGACGACGATCAGCAAGCCTGAGCCCTTGGCCAGCCAGCGAAACGCACGATCCCCGACGTGTGGGCGCGCAGCTCCCCACGGGTTGATCGGTATCACCGGTGCCTCCGGGAAGGGCGCGGCGACGGTCGCGCCCGAGCCGGCGTCGATCGGGTTTGGCGTGGTCACTGTGATCCCAGCACAGTTCTCTCGCTCCTTAAGCGCGGGGCCACTTGGTCACTGCAGAGCGTTGATCGCGGCAACCAGTCGCTCTTTGACCTTATCGGGCAGCGGGATATAGCCGGCCGAGACAAGCTCGGTCTGCCCGCTGCCGGCGGCGACCGTGAGAAATGACTTGATCGCGCCGGAGGTGTCCGGGTCGGAGCCCTTGGAGCACACGATCTCGTACGTCGCCAGGACCAGCGGGTAGACATTGGGTTCCTGGGAGCGGTACATCAAGTTGAGGTCCAGCACCATGTCGTTGCCGTCGGCCACGAAGTTGGCCGCCTTCACGGCATTTCCGGCTGTCTCGTTGGTGAGCGGAACGGCGACACCCTTGTTGGTGGCGATCTGGGCGTACGGCATGCCGCCCTGGTCGGCGAAGCCCTTCTCGACGTATCCGATCGCGCCCGGCGTCGCCCGCACGGCTTGGACGACGCCGGCCGACTTCATGGCGCCCTCACCCACCCCGCCCTGAAATTCGGTGCCCACGCCTTTGGTCCAGCTCTGCGGCGCGGCGGCCGTCAGATACTTCTGCACGTTGTCGGTCGTTCCGGACGAATCCGTCCGGTAGATCGGTGCGATCTTGGTATCGGGCAGCACGAGGCCCGGGTTGAGGGCTGCCAGGATGGGGTCATTCCAGGCGGTGATCCTTCCGCTGAAGATCTTGGCCAACGCGTCACTGCTCACCACCAACGCCGGCACCCCGGCCAGGTTGTAGACCAACGCGATCGGCCCGAACACCAGCGGCAAGTCCCACGCCGGGTTTCCCTCGCACCGTGCGGCGGCCGGGCCGATCTGGTCGGCGGCCAGCGGCGAGTCGGCGCCCGCGAAGTCGACATGGCCGGCGATGAACTGCTCACGGCCGGCGCCCGAGCCGGTTGGGTTGTACGACACGCTCTTGCCCGGGCAGTACTGGCCCCAGACCTGGTTGAACAACGCCATCGCGTTTTGTTGGGCCGTCGAGCCTTCCGCCGTCAGCTTGTTCTTGCCGCTGCATCCCGCCGTGCCCGTGGGCCCGGAGACCGTTGCCGCCGAAGCGTTGCGGCGGTTCTGGTCGCTGCCACAGCCGGTCAGTCCGCCGATACCAACTGCCAGCGCCACAGCCAGCGCCGCCAGCGCTCTGCCACCACCCCTGTCGAGCCTCACCGATCCAGCTTCCTGCCCCCTACGGGCCCGCGTGTGCCCCGCCGGCCATCTCCCAACAGGTTGCCAGGTCGTCGCGAAAATATGCCCGGCCGGATCCGGGGCACATTCCGCGCCTGCGCGTCGGTCAATCGGAAGCGACGGCGTAGGCGGTGTCCACGCTGTAGGTGGTGAAGCCCAAGCGCTGGTAGGTGCGCACCGCGGCGACGTTGTCCGATTCCACGTAGAGCAGCACAGTCGGCTCGGCCGCCCCCGCCAGCCGCCGCGCCAAGGACTCGATCCCGATGGCTGTCAGCATCTGCCCCAGCCCCCGCCCCTGCGCCGACGGGTCTACGCCCACGACGTAGACCTCCCCCAAGCCGGGTCGGTCGGGATGCACCTTGGTCCAGTGGAAGCCCAGCAGCTTGCCCGGCTGATCGGTTTCGGACACGCCGAAAGCGAGGAACAACCCTTCCGGGTCGAACCACGGTTCGTTGCGCCGCTCGGCCAGCTGCACTTCGGTCCAGCCGCCCTGTTCGGGATGCTCGGCGAAGGCGGCGTTGTTGACGCGCAGCAGCTCCGCGTCGTCGGCGGCCCCCGCGTAGGTGCGGACCTGTACGCCGGGCACGGGCCGCACCAAGTCGTGGGTGTCGCGCAGCGTGCGGCGCATCTGCAGCAATTCGCGTACCGGTACCAGACCCAGTGCATCGGCGGTGGCCCGGGCCGGCTCGAGTGTGCCGTGCGCCCAGAACCGGTTCCGTCCGCCGGTCTCGGCCAGGGCCGCGCGCGCCAGCGCCGTCCCGAAGCCGTGCCGGCGGACCCGCGGATGCACGACCAGTTCCGCCATTGCGGCCTCTGCGTCGCGCGAGAGATTGAGGTAACCCACGGTCTCGTCGCTGTCGGTGATGAGCAGATGCCCGGTGCGATCGTGCGGGAGCTCGCGCAGCACCTGTTCACCGACGGGCGCCACCCCATCGAAATCCGTTGTCGCCGTTATTAGTCCGCGCACTTGCCGCTGTTCGTCCGCGGTCAGCGTCGAGCGCCACTCGGGCGGGGTCACTGACTGCGCAACGGGTCGCCCAGGGGTTCTTGCATTTCCTCTGAGTCGGACTCGACGTCCTCGGCGGCTTCGTCGTCGGCGGTGCCGGTGATCGGGGCGCGGCCGCGGGCCGGCCGGACGGCTTTGTAGCCGACGTTGCGGACGGTGCCGATCAACGCCTCGTATTCGGGGCCGAGCTTGGCGCGCAGCCGACGCACGTGCACATCCACGGTGCGGGTGCCGCCGAAGAAGTCGTATCCCCAGACTTCGTGCAGGAGTTGCGCGCGGGTGAAGACGCGCCCGGCGTGCTGGGCGAGGTACTTGAGCAACTCGAACTCTTTGTAGGTCAGGTCGAGTGGGCGCCCGCGCAGTCTCGCGGTGTAGGTGCCCTCGTCGATCACCAGCTCACCCAGGCTCACTTTGCCGGCGCTTTCCTGGTCGGCCAGCCCGCCGCGGCGCCCGACCACCAGTCGCAGCCTGGCGTCGATCTCGGCGGGTCCGGTGCTCGGCAGCAGGATCTCGTCCAGCCCCCAATCGGCGCTGACCGCCACCAGACCGCCTTCGCTCACGACAGCCAAGACCGGAACCGACCGGCCCGCGGTGCTCAACAGCCGGCACAGGCCACGGGCCGACGACAAGTCGGTGCGCGCATCCACCAGCACGGCGTCCGCAGTCCCCGCCTCAAGCAACGAGGACGGTTCCGCCGGTGCCGTCCGGACGGTGTGAGGGAGCAGCGATAACGACGGGAGGACCGGGTCGGGATGCAGCTCCGAGGTCAGCAGTAATAGCTCCAACTAGCCCCTCCAGCTCGGGGGAACGGCATCTTCCACAACTCGCAACGCAACGACGCGTTAGTTGCCAGGCCACCTAACGATAACTTGCCACCTGCCATTTTTGCGTGGTGACGATGCAGTGTGAGCCCCGCCACCCACGCGGTCCGCGACACGGCGCGCGGAGGCTTACGCGACAATATGCGGGTGCGCAGGGTCCTGATCGGGGTGGCGGCCGCGGCGATCGCCGTGGCCGCGGTTGTGCTGGGTGCGGTCGCCGTCGACTACGGAAGCAGCATCTACGCCGAATACCGGCTGTCCTGCAGCGTGCGCAAAGCGGCCAATCTGAGGTCCGACCCGTTCGTCGCCATCGTGGCGTTTCCCTTCATCCCGCAGGCGATGCGCCACCACTACAACCAGGTGGAGATCAAAGCCAACGCCGTAGACCATGCAACGGTCGGCAAGGCCACCCTCGAAGCCACGATGTATGCGGTCGATCTGACCGACGCGTCTTGGCTGATCCGGCCCGTAGCCAAGCTGCCGGTGGGCAAACTGGAGAGCCGCATCATCATCGGGTCGAACTACCTGGGCCGTTATATGGGCATCAACGACCTGATGGTTGAGGCGCCGGCGAAGGAGACCAACACCGCCACCGGCGGCGTCACCGCGTCCGGCATCTCCGACAGCCATGGCCTGGTGTTCAGCGGCACACCGCACTCGGCCGACTTCGAGCACCGGGTCAGCGTCTCGGTGGACCTTTCCATCGCCCCGGACGACCAGTCGACGCTCGTGATCACGCCGACCGGGGTCCTGACCGGGGCCGACACCGCGGATCAAGCCGTTCCGGACGACAAGCGGGATGCGGTGCTGCGGGCATTCACCACGAGGGTGCCCAACCAGCGGCTCCCGTTCGGGGTGGCACCGAAGACCGAGGGCGCGCGCGGGTCAGACGTGATCATCGAGGGCATCAGTTATGGAGTGACCGTCGATCTGGACGGCTTCAGGCAGTCGTGACCCGCCACCGCCGAAGGCTTGCGGTCTGCGCGGCGGCCGCCGCTGGATTTGATCGCTGAACGCCATTCGGTAAGCTTGCCGACGTGCTAGCCCGCATTGAGCCCGTGCTCACCCAACGCCGCGCAGTCGATCTGTGCCGCACCGCGGGCTGTTGCTGTCGCTGTAGCTGCTGAGTCGCCGCGCGCTTTCGCGTCGCACTCGGAGCAGCCCGGGAATTCCCCGTGGCCCGTCTCCCGTCGTTCGTTCCCTCAGCAACAGGCGAATTCAGGAGTAGTACCGTGCCGATCAGCAACACCACAACCCAACCGGACACCGTCGACGTGCGCGGCCCGCGCTTTGCCGCCTGGGTTACCACCGCAGTCCTGGTGATCACGCTCGCCGTGTCCGCCGCCAGCCCCCTGGCGGCGGCGGTCATTCTGGGGATACAGGCCATTGTCTTCGCCGTCGGCGCCGTCGGCGGCCCGCGCAAGCATCCGTATGGGCGGATATTCGCCCTTGCCGTGGCGCCCCGGCTCGGCCCCGTCACCGAGCGCGAACCGGTCGCACCGCTGAAGTTCGCCCAACTCGTCGGCCTGATCTTCGCGCTCGTGGGCGTCGTCGCGTTCGCCGCGGGCGCCTTCTTGGCCGGCGTCATCGCCACCGCCGGGGCGCTCGTCGCCGCCTTCCTGAACGCCGCGTTCGGCATCTGCCTGGGTTGCCAGCTCTACCCATTGGTCGCGCGTTTCCGAGGAGCCGCGCGCACCACATGACCTGTTCATAGAAAGCGATCGAAAGGATCCCCCGCATGGCACGCTCCGACGTCCTGGTCTCCGTGGACTGGGCCGAGAGCAATCTCGACGCAGCCGGCGTCGTCTTCGTCGAAGTCGATGAGGACACCAGCGCCTACGACACCGGCCACATCCCCGGCGCGATCAGGCTGGACTGGCGTTCGGATCTGCAGGACCCGGTGAAGCGGGACTTCGTCGATGCGCAGCAATTCTCGAAACTGCTCAGCGAGCGCGGCATCTCCAACGACGACACCGTGATCCTTTACGGCGGCAACAACAATTGGTTCGCCGCCTACGCCTACTGGTACTTCAAGCTGTACGGCCACGACAAGGTCAAGCTGCTCGACGGCGGCCGCAAGAAGTGGGAACTCGACGGCCGCGCCCTGTCCAGCGACACCGTCACCCGGCCGGCCACCTCTTACACTGCCGCCGCACCGGACAACAGCATCCGGGCGTTCCGCGACGAGGTCATCGCGGCCATCAACGCCAAGAACCTGGTCGACGTGCGTTCACCCGACGAGTTCTCCGGCAAGATCCTGGCGCCGGCGCACCTGCCGCAGGAGCAGAGCCAGCGGCCCGGCCACATTCCGGGGGCGATCAACGTGCCGTGGAGCAAGGCCGCCAACGAGGACGGCACCTTCAAGTCCGACGAGGAGCTGGCCAAGCTCTACGCCGACGCCGGACTGGACGGCACCAAGGAAACGATCGCGTATTGCCGCATCGGAGAGCGCTCGTCGCACACCTGGTTCGTGCTCCGGGAATTACTCGGCCACAAAAACGTCAAGAACTACGACGGAAGTTGGACGGAATACGGCTCCCTGGTGGGTGCCCCGATCGAGTTGGGAAGCTGATATGTGCTCTGCGCCGAAACAAGGAGTGACGCTGCCCGCCAGCGTTGACTTGGAGAAGGAAACGGTGATCACCGGCCGCGTCGTGGACGGCGACGGACAGGCGGTCGGCGGCGCGTTCGTCCGCCTGCTCGACTCGTCAGACGAGTTCACCGCCGAGGTCGTCGCGTCGGCAACGGGCGACTTCCGGTTCTTCGCGGCACCGGGGTCCTGGACGCTGCGCGCGTTGTCGGCCGCAGGCAACGGGAACGCCGTGGTGACCCCGTCGGGCGCCGGCATCCACGAGGTGGACGTCAAGATCGCCTGAGACCCCGGCTGGCCTGACCGGGATCTCCCGCGGCGAATAGACTTGTCCCCGTGGTGCTCTTCTTCGAGATCATGCTGGTGGTGGCCGTCGTGGTGATCTCATGGTTCGCGCTGTACACGCTGTACCGGCTCATCACCGACGAATCGTGACTTCTGACGAACCTCTGGGTTCTCCGGGCTCCGGTGATCGCGCGGTGGCCGCCGCCGCCGAGCGCGCCAAGCTGACCGCCGGCCGCAACATTCCGGCCTTCGACGACCTGCCGTTTCCCGCCGACACCGCCAACCTGCGGGAAGGCGCCAACCTGAACGACGCGCTGCTGGCGCTACTGCCCCTCGTGGGTGTGTGGCGCGGAGAAGGCGAGGGCCGCGGGCACGACGGGGATTACCGGTTCGGCCAGCAGATCGTGGTATCGCACGACGGCGGTGATTACCTGAACTGGGAATCCCGCTCGTGGCGGCTCGACGAGACGGGCGATTTCCAGGGACACGGGTTGCGCGAGACGGGCTTCTGGCGCTTCGTCAGCGATCCCGACGACCCCACCGAGTCGCAGGCCATCGAGTTGCTGTTGGCCCACTCGGCCGGCTACGTGGAACTGTTCTACGGACGGCCCCGTACCCAGTCGTCGTGGGAGTTGGTGACCGACGCGCTGGCCCGCTCCCGCTCGGGCGTGCTGGTCGGCGGCGCCAAACGGCTCTACGGGATCGTCGAGGGCGACCTGGCCTACGTCGAGGAACGGGTGGACGCCGACGGCGGCCTCGTTCCCCACCTTTCGGCGCGGCTCTCGCGGTACGCCGGATAGCCGCCGACCTGTTGCCCGCCTGGGCAACTCGGTGGTGTGCACCGGCCCCGGAATCATTGCTTTCGGCCGACCTTTTGCGTGTACTGTTCGACGTCCGAACAGCCGATACCGCGCGAAGGGAGATCGGCGGATGCGTCCCACGAGGACACCCTCGCCCACCTTGCGCTGGGGCCTAACCGCGGTCGGCGTGCTGCTCATCGTGTATCTGGGCGTCCTGGACCTGTGGCCCTGGATCATCGACGCGATGCCGCCTGCCCTCGGCTGGTTCGGCCGGCCGGGATCGATGCCCACGCTCGCGATCGTCGTGGCGGTGCTGATCGCGGCCTGCGTGCTGACCTTCCGCTCGGACAACAGCCACCGGGTGGTGGGTGTTTCGTTCACCGTGATCGCCGTCCTCATCGGCATGAGCGCGATCCTGGGCCTGACCTCCTATTGGGGATGCCACGACGCCAACCATCCCGGTGAAGATCGCCGACAGTGCCGCGATGCGGGCCAGTTCCAGGCCGACCGGCGTTGGGCTCGGGCAGGTGCGTCCGCTCACCGAGAAGTCGCCGGTGCCACCCTTGACCAGACTGGCCGTCGCCATCAGTGGCGTGAAGAAAGCGGGATGGTTGGCGTCGTGGCATCCCCAATAGGAGGTCAGGCCCAGGATCGCGCTCATGCCGATGAGGACGGCGATC